>DASRAT010000655.1:0-11381 GCA_035638015.1 Gemmataceae bacterium
CCGGCAAGAGTATGCCAGGATGATTGCCGAATGGGAAACCACGGGCCGGCAACTGCCGCAATCGCATGGCGCCGCGGACCTGAGTGTAGCCGAGTTGATAAGCCGCTATTGGCTGTGGGTAAAAAGCTATTACCGGCACGCCGACGGCACTCCGACTAAAGAAGTGGCCGACATGCTCTATTCGCTCCGCCCGCTTAATCACCTTTATGGTCCTACCCTGGTCAACGACTTCGGACCCATCGCCCTCAAGAGCGTGCGCCGGTTGATGATTGACGGCTACGATCACCGCAAATATGGCCCACAAGCCGCATTGTCCCGCGGCGTGGTCAACCAGCGCGTCAAACGCATCCGACGAATGTTCAAATGGGGCGTTGAACAAGAGATGGTGTCGGCGACAGTGTTGCAAGCGCTCCAGGCCGTCGCGGGATTGAAACGTGGACGGACGGAAGCCTACGACACGGAACCTGTCCTGCCCGTCTCGCGTGCCGTGGTGGAGGATACGTTGCCGTTGCTTCGACCCCAACAGGCGGATATGGTCCGGTTGCAGCTGGAAACGGGCATGAGGCCGGGCGAGCTTGTCATGATGCGGGCCATCGACATCGACATGAGCGGCAACGTTTGGTTGTATCGTCCTGGCCGGCACAAGACCGCCCACCACGGCCATCAACGGATTGTGCCGATTGGACCCAAGGCTCAGGAAATCATCCGGCGCTATCTGACAGTTGACCTTCAAGCGCGCTTGTTTTCGCCAAAGCAAAACATGGAACAACGGTCCGCCATCTTGCGAATTGCCAGGAGAACGAAGGTCCAACCAAGCCAACAAAACAGGCGAAAGAACAAACCGAAGAAAAAGCCCGGCCCAGTCTACAGCGTGGACGCTTACCGCCGCGGAATCACCGAAGCCATCAAACGTCATAACAACGGCAAGCCTGAGAATGAGCATATCCCACACTGGCACCCCCACCAGCTACGGCACTTGCGAGCGCTAGAGCTAAAACGGGAGGCCGGCCTGGACGTGGCCCGTGCGGTGTTGGGGCACCGCTCGCCGTGCATCACGGAACACTACGCGACACTGGACATTGCAACGGCAGCGGAAGTAATGGCAAGGATTGGTTGAAATGGCAGGCTGTGGGAAAAAAGCAACAATAGTTGTGCCGCAGTCGTGCAGCTTTCGTTGTATGTGGAGGACGGATACATGGGCGATTTCGGAAGTTGACTACGGGAGGAGCACGTAGCGCAATCGTGCACGCGCGTGAACTGACGATTGCTTTGGGTGGCATAGGCAGTCGTTTAAGATCATGTACAATGATGATGCGCGCCTTCTTCAGGCTACGCATGCCTGCTTTTAACGCCGAGCACAACCATGGCAACTACCAAGGCATCGCCTGTCAACACCGGCGACAAAAAAGCACGCCGTTCAAACGGTGCTAAATTGCCAAATAAAATAGAGGTCAGCAACGATCTTCCATGCCCTCTCGTAGCCGCTTATGGCGCCGGCAGACTTTGGAACCGACTCCGGTGGCACATGCCGCAAGCGTCTTTGACTGCGGGAGGGTACCATCACAAACTAGTTGCGATAATTTCCGTCATGCTCATACGAGCGGTGCGGATTACAAGAGCTCCTGGTGACCGGGGGGACATTCAGGAATCGCTGGACAAAATCTTCCACGATTGGAAGAACCATTACGATGCGCTTCATGTGGCGGAGGAAATTTGGAATGCAAACGGCGAACTTAACCAACTGGAGGGCGAAGCTGATGTGGAGACACCTCGGCGCCTCGCTCTCGAAAGGATTCTGAGTCCCGTGGTTAAATACCTCGAACGTCTGAAGGAAGCCATTCTTGGTGGGCTTGATGACTCCCAAAAACAAGCGTGGGAACTGGGGGAAAGGATTGATCATGGACTTTGCCCACCCTTCGTGACTGATCAAAGTCCTCGGATGACTCTAAACGCGAGCTCCCAACCCCGCGAGCCTACGACGTTTGGCTCAACGGTCAAAAAAGTCACGCAGGAGGGGAACGAAAACCATCTGCTCAAACAATCTTTGCGCCCGGGGGACGTAGCACCCCCGCAATTTTGGATGGCCCAAGTCCAGCAATTGTTTGCTGAAATGCGTATTGCACCGCCATTTGCGCCGACCAACTTAAATGGATCACAGGATATTGACCGAATAACAGCAAAAAAGTTAGTCAAACAGTTTGGTGATCACGCTCGGATGGAACTTGAACGAGTTTCTCACCAGCAAATGCACAGCAACGGTGATAGCCAACAGCATAAGGTGACAACTTCCAAGCGTTCCAAAACCGGTCGTGACAAAAAGCAAGACGCCCGGGACGAATGGATTTACAAACAATGCCGCATGGGCAAGGCCATGCCGTATTGCAAGATAGTAAGCAATCTCAAGGAAATCGCGACTAAAAAAGGTTGGACGAGAATCAGCAGCGTTCAAGGCATACGAGCAGCAGCTCGCCGATACTCAATTGCCCACAATGTGGGCTTACCGCCGTCACGCATAGATTTGTATTTGTGAATTAAACGCGCTCACTCTCCTTCAATTCATTTCATCGACTCGTTTTCGGAAGTTGGTAGCTTGTTTGCGTGGGAGCTTGAAAAACAGCCAACGCAAGCGAGTTGCCAATGATCAACCTGGTCACAGAACATTTACTGTCTCTAACAGATGCTCGCCGCCTCCTGCCCGCCGGCCGTAATGGCAGCGCCGTGCACCTTAGTTGCATACTGCGCTGGATCTTGACAGGTGCAAAGGCACCGGGCGGGGACCGCATCCGGCTCGACGCCGCCCGCGTCGGCGGACGTTGGCTTACTTCTCGAGAAGCTCTCCAACGCTTCGCGGAGGCATTGACGCCTTCCCTTGACGATAAGGCTCCCCGGGCCCGCACGCCTCGGCAGCGCGAACGTTCCGCCGCCCGAGCCGCCAAGGAATTGGAGTCGCACGGCATTTAGCAGGCACCAATCGGCAGTTAATCGTCAAAGAAATTGGCGCCTCCTCCAATAATGAGGCCGCAAATACATGCGTCCCAAAACGCGAGCGGCGGGCTGGTTAGGGCCAGCCCGCCGCAAGTTACGCAAAACTTTCATGGAGTCGAAATGATATCATCAAATCAAACCGATGTCAATGCGCCTAATAGATGGCTCACAGGGCCGATAATACTTGACGCAAATCAAGGTGGCCTCCCACCGCCGCCCACCGCCTCGACAGTGCTGCCCAACCTCGCCTCAATTGACATTGAGCCGTGGTGTCGCCAGCGTATTGACCAGTGGCTTGCCGCCGGCGGTGGCGAAATCTCGCAAGATAGTTTACTCAACAAATTGCAAGCCGAACTCCAGGCGGCTGGCCATGGAAAGATCAGCCGCCGAGCACTCCGCAAACTGTTCGATGCGGTTGTTGCCGAAGGGAGCAACAAGGCAAGGGGTAGTTCCCGCCCAAGCCAGCAAAAAGTCCGCCAAATAATCGAAAATGCTCCCGTTAGCGATACGGCTGTCGTGCCAGAGGGCTGGTCGATGACCGCAACCGGAATTTCGAAGATTGGCGGCAACGATCCAACTTTAGTGCTGCCAGCTCCTCTAGTGATCTCAAAACGGCTGAATAGCCTCAACGACGGCAATAAATATTTGGAATTGGCTTGGTTGCGAGAAGGGCGCTGGCATTTCATAACAGCCCATCGTGCAATCATTGCAAGCAAAAATAAAATTGTGGAACTTGCTGGCCAAGGTTTGCCAGTTACTTCGAACAACGCAGCCAGCGCTGTCACATTTCTCAGCGATTACGAAACGCAGAATCTCGCAGAAATTCAACCCATCCGCCTAACACAGCAGCTGGGTTGGGCATCGGACATGAAAGCATTTTTGTGGGGATCCACGGTGCTGGCAAGCAAATTGACGCCGCAAAATGACATTGTTTTCCAAGGCGCCGACGACGGCGATGACCAAATCGCTCAAGGATTTCACAGTCAAGGATCGTCTGAAAAATGGCAGCAGGCTGTTGAAATTGCGATTGGATTCCCAAAAATTCGACTCGCCATCCTTGCCAGCCTTTGCGCACCGCTCCTGGAACTCCTGGATTCGGCCAATCCCATCGTGGAATTGCATGGTGACACTTCTCAAGGCAAAACTGTCACCCTGCGCTTTGCGACGAGCGTGTGGGGCAATCCGGATGAGCGATCTACGAAAGGCGTGATGTTCACATGGGACGTGACAAGGGTGGGCGCCGAACGGTCGTTGGCAACTGCAAATAGTTTGCCTGTCGTCCTCGACGACACTCGGCGTTCCCAACGAGCGGGCTCGATTTCGCAGATCCTTTACGATGTAGTGTCTGGTCGCGGACGCAAGCGCGGGTCGATAAAAGGAACACAACGCGCCAACACATGGCGCACCGTCCTGATCACTAGCGGTGAGAGTTCGGTCAAGTTTTTAGCGAACCAGGGCGGCGCTCGCGCTCGCGTCGTTAGTCTGAGCGGCAGCCCTTTTGGCGGGGTTTCAAATGAAATTGGCACCATGGCCAGGACTTTGAACGACTCCATACTGGCAAATTATGGCCATGCAGGTCCAATATTTGTTCAATTTCTGCTCGACAATGCTTATAAGTGGTCGACGTGGAAATCATGGCATCGGCGCATTGCGCTTTTCTTCGCATCCCGCGCCGCAAACGATCCCGTTTTAAACCGCATGTCCGATGTTTTTGCCACACTGACTTTGACCGGGATACTAGCCAAAACGGCGCTGGGTATTCGCCTATTGGCCGTCAATCCGATCAAAACTCTTTGGAACGAACTCACGACCAATGTCGCGGAGACTGACGTGCCTGCTGCAGCACTCCGCTATTGCGTCAGCTGGGCTGACTCGCATGAAGCAGAATTTCGCGACGCCGCCAATTCTCGGGAATCGCAACCGCCGGGCGGGTGGGCAGGTCGCTGGAACACGCGCAATGGACGTTGGGCGCACATTGCCTTCTATCCTTCAAAACTCTCAGACGTTCTCAAAGCCGCCGGCTTTGAATATGAAGCCATAGTTGCTTCGTGGAAGGCCCGCGGCTGGCTGCACCTTGATTCAAACGGGCATAATCCAAATCAAAGGGTGGCCGGCCGCCACGCGAGGTTGGTCGCCATCACGAGGGAAGCGATCACAGCACTAAACGGGCCTGACGCACAATGCGGCGAGCCTGACTCTCCTTAATTGAAAGTGGCATCGTACCTCAATCACAATTGCCGCGCATGTCGCCGCGAAGAGTGTAATTACTCACAGGTATGTTGTTCCAAGAATGGAACAAATTGGAACAACTATTGGAACATACTAAATCGTTGAAAACCAAAGACTTATGTTAGATTTAGCAGAGTGTTCCAGTGTTCCAATAGATTTATAAGCTTTTTGGTTTTTTACTTTCGCTCGGCGAAATAACTCGTCGGCCAAATCAGCGTTTGGCCCTACATGGAATGTGGAACAAGTGCGTGTTTTTGATGTAACACGCTGTTGCTGCCAGTTTTAGGGTGTGCCAACGCATTGGCACGCCGATCAAATGACTTTGTTTAAGGAGAACCCCGTGAATCCGTTACGTCCTGAGTTGTATCTCCGTCTTGTAGATCGATTTGGCAGAGTCGAAATCACAAACAATGGCGAGGAAATGGTTTGTGAGTACCGCCACAACTGGTTCAGTTACCAGGGCAAGTCCAAATCACAACTGCGCTTAGAAGTAATTCACCCAGGCGAATATTACAAAATCAACTGCCCATTTTGCAACGACACACGTTGTCGCCTGTGGGTGAATTACCGCTGGGGTCTTATGGAACCTCGCCTCGGCCGAAGATTGTTGTGGCTTGCACATTGCTTCAATGACAACTGCCTCAGCGAACGAGGTCGCGCTTGGGAGCTGTGGAATTTCCTTTTCGGTGACACAACGGAATTGTCATGTGACGTGGTGCGCAAGGGCATTGTTGCGACTGCGCCAGCAGCCATCCTTCCGCCTGGACAGATGACTTTACTCCATGAATTGCCAGCAGATCACCCAGCTTATTTATATGTGAAGGCAAGAGGGTTTGATCCGGTAGTCCTTGGTCGCGAACTTTGTGCTACATATTGCGAGTGCGCTAGGCCTGAATATTACCGGGCCCAAGGCCGGCTTGTGGTGCCGATCTTCATGAATGGAAATTTGGCTGGCTGGCAAGCGCGAAGCCTTTTAGATGAAGGCATGGAGGGATTCAAGCACCCCAAATGGTATAGCTGCTCGGGCATGAAAGCCGGGCAACTGCTTTACAATTTCGACGTCGCTCGCACTTATCCGATCGTCGTCGTATGCGAAGGCATAACTGATGTCTGGCGTGTTGGTCCTTGCGCTGTCGCTGCATTGGGCCACAGGCTTTCGCATGAGAAATTGCAGCTATTGAAGGAAAACTGGCGCTCTGGGACCTTGATAATGATGCTCGACAACGATGGTGCCAATCACAGTGCTCAGGATTTGAACGGCCTTTACTTTGACAATCTGCGTCCACACTTTGCTGCCGGCGCTGTTCGTGTAACTTTGCCAGAAAATACAGATCCCGCCGACCTGAGCCGTGATCAGATTTGGACTTTGATAACTTCAGAGGCTCGGCAACACGGGGTGCGCCTACCGCTTCAGGCCTTGGGTACCTTCCTGCCTCATGACTTGATTCCGGGTGAAGTCCAATCGGACAAAACCGAATTGACAGGTCCGGAAGGCGAGCTTTGAATGTGGCGGCACGATTTGTTCGATTCAGAGTTCAGACCTGGCCACTTGCCGATCGGTTGATCTGGCGATGTTTGTTTTTTATACCCACAATGGTTGTCAACACTGTGAAGGTCAATGCCATGACCGCTATTAGACAAGCTCCAAAAAAGTAATGAGGGACCCATGTCGACAAACGTTGAAGCCGTGAATGCGGAATTGATTGCGATTGAAGAACATGCTCAAATGGCTGTTTTGCAAACGTTCCGGCTCGGTCAGCATGCATTGAGCATTTGTGATCAATGTGACAACCAGCAAGGCGCTTTGACGCTTATCTCCAGGGCGGCTTCCGTTGAAGTTTCAGGCATTCGTATGGCAATGCTCTTCGCCCAATGGCAACAAGAGGAAGACTCTGTCATTAAACTGTTAGAACGCCGCGGTCGCTACGGTTATCGAGTTACTTGGGCGCACATTGTCGAACTACTCAAAACACGTGACCTCACATTTCGTGAGGAATTAGTGGAGCGTGCATTCGCAAACGCGTTAACTCCCAAGGCGCTTGCCAAGGCAATCCGGCCACCTCAAAGAAGAAAAGGCCGCAACGATTTGCGTCCCAGAACAATTACCGGAATGCTGTGCAACGTTGAAGGTTTGGCAGCTCGCCTTGCACGCAGGTTAAAATGCGACCTGGACGACATTGTCATCTTGCCATTGCAGGATTGCACTCGCGATATTCCCGACAAAGACAAAGTCGTCAAAGGCCTGCAGCAGACACTCAGGCAGCTTGAGCTTGTGGTTGACCTGGCCAAGCGGCGCACTGACGACCTTACAGCTTTGGTCGATTGGTTTGGAGGAAAATAATTCATGCCGACTCCCAAGCGTCGGGTCCTCTAAATTGGAACTGATGCCGAGATCGTCCGCCGTGTGCAAAAGCGGTTGGACCACTACCGTGAACAAGGCCGTTGGGCCAAGAAGACAGCTCAGGCGGCCAAGTTGGCATTGTCAATGAGTGCCCGGAAGTTGCGGAGGCTCGTGTCGGCCAAACGACGGCGCCATTCTCTCGCCTAAAGGGGTGGCTAGAATTGCTGTTTTGGCCGAGTTTTTTCGTCGGGGTTTTCATTTTGCCAAGTCGATGCCTAGCGCGGGTAAAAGGGATTTGAGGCTGAGCAACTTGCTCTGCTTTCGCTGCCAATGCGGCGCAACCGCCGGTAACAACCTGACGACACGATGTTGCAAATTGACAAGTTAGTTTTCACTCTTCGCTGTGGCGGTCCACATTGCTTGGCGCAGGTGGGCCACACGAACGATCGGCCAAATTGAATGGCTACCCTTGGAAAGGTGCAATGATGAATGATGAAATCGAATACGACGATTTGGAAACGTGCGGCGCCAACCTGGCGGATGCAGAAGCGGCGTACCTCTTGGAGATGTTTCGGCTTGGTAATTCAGCGTTGCAGGAACGGCCGCAAATCCGGGATGATAGCTACTGGGTCGTTCATGCCGCCGAAGCCGCGCAAACGGATGGGCCTGTTGTTTCATTTGCGGTCCAGTTCGCGAAGTGGGTTGAAACGGAAGGCGCTGTCAAGGAATTGCTGGCCCGACGGGGCCCGAATGGCATGCGTCTCAAGCTAGCCCATGTCCGACAGCTCACTGCCTTCAGCGGTAAAGAACGCGAAGAGCTCGTAAAACTTGTCTTGGATGACGGTCTTTATCCGAGTCAGCTAGCGGAGGAAATCGAAAAAAGATGGCGTTCGTTGCAGGCCGAAAAAAAGAAGAAAGTAGCCCCCACCGACGACCTCAAGCAGACCGCAAAAAAAACGCGAGAGCTGGAACGGAGGCTGAGTGAGCGCTTCGACGAGAAAACGCTGCCGCAGTTGACCCAGACGGGCGACTTGATAGTTTTGGCGGACGAGATTGAGAATGCGTTAGATACGCTGGAGCGTTTGGCACTCCTAATTCCAAAACGCATCAGTCAACTCCAGGATGCGCTCGATCGGCTACACGGTGTGCACCACCCAGCCAAGCAAGGCGACGGTTCGGCTAATGAAAAACGGCACGGAGGACTCGGAACATGAAGCGGCCTCCCAACGACCAGCCGGCACAACCGCGTCAGTGGCGACCGCAGGCTCATCCGTTCGTCGAGGCCTGGCCGCAGATCGCCGCAATGTTGGCGCGGGAACCTGACCCCCGGCTTTTTGCGGTCCGCAGGATTGCGTTTTCGAGTGTTTTGGGCTATGGTCGCAATGTCTTTACTTCTGCGACAATTGGATTCGCCACGGCTCATGGAGGAGCTTCAATGACTGTCACCTTTTGCCAGCCCAAATCTTTGACGAGCACCGAGCAGACGCCTGCGACCAACTCGCCTGTAAAGCAACGGCGCCGCAAAACAGCTTGCGCTAAACCCCCGGCGCCAAAGTGCGATCCAATTGAGTTTGCCGATCTCGATTCGGCCTTGCCTCACCTCTTCTCACCTTTTCGACCACCAGCCTGGCCGTGGAAACGTGCCAGCTATCTCCTCGATCGGGGTTTGGATCCGGTGGGACGCATCGATAATGAACGGATTAGGCGCTGCTTTGATTTTGGACGGAAACTTGCTGCCAGCAAGTCCCCGAGCGCCCATGCCAGCTTGGCCGAGGCCGAAACGCCGATGTCTATGGCATATGAGCTCTTTACCGGTGCCAACACCAATCGACGTTCCGTTGTAGAGGCCTGGGTTTTAACCGGCTCGGCAGCCGAACTAATTGCCGCCAAAACAGGGCTGGCGGTCGAGACCGTTAACGCTTATGAGGCTTACTTCTTTGATGTCCGCGACCGCCTGGAGGCCTTAGGTTACATACTCCACGAAATCATCCGTCCTCGTCCGCAGAACGATTGGACAATGGCAGAGGTGCTGAAACACTACGGGTACTTCGGAGGACCGTATGTCCTGGAGCGAATTATCGATGTTTGTTTGACACCGGGACGGTTGAGAAAGTTTACGTCCGCCCGGGCAGCCCTTGAGATGAACTCCGATGACGCTGAGGTCCTGCTCGCTGTCGCAAGTCTGGTCAGACCGATCACGCCAAAAAACGCCGGCAAGGTGATAAAGGACTATCTCCGCATGAGAAAAGCCAAAGCCCGCAACAAGCCTTATCCTTTGGAAAATCTCAGGGCTGCTTATGCGACGCTGAAGGGCGTCTTGGACCTCGAACCAAAAACGGGCAACAAGGACCAAAACTCGTCGTTTGCCGCCTGATCAATGACGACAGAGTTTCTGTCCAACACGGAGTTTAGCATGGATGCAATCTGCGAGCCTGAAACTGACAACTTGGACCAGAATCCCCTCTACCAACAGCGAGAGTGGTGCGTACAAGCCGGCGACGTCCAGGGCCTGCTGGATGCCATAATCAAGACGCCGCCTGGACTGCTGAACGTCCGCGAAGCGTTCGAGCAGCTCAAGCGAGCCATCATTGTCGCTAGCGATCAAGAGCCTGCCACCTGCGCAGATATGCTTTTCAGGAACATGATTTGCTTTGTTACAGATGTCTATTGCCGCTTTCAATTTTTGTGCGCGCGGGAACTGAGCCGCGCGGCCGATGGCGCCGACAAGCGTGGCATGTTAACTGACGATTTCTTGGTCCACCTCTGGCCGCAAACAGAGCGTCTGCAAACTCACTTGGCGACACTGCTTCAGTCCTGGGCGGCAACTAATCGCCAATGGGATTTGGCTGGACGCCGCAAATCCAAGAAACCCTCAAAGCCAATGGCATCTGACCAGATTTTGGGCCCATTGGAAAAACTCGCCCTCGAATACAGCGGCCGTGGATGCCCGGCTGAGGACTAGCGAGACCTGTCGATGCTATTACCCAACCCACAAAGTGATCTCAAATGTCGCTGGGAGAAGGTGCGCACGCAGTTGGAGAGTGTCGCTCATCTCCTAGAAACCCAAGGCGTTTTGGAACGGAAATCCCGTCACACCAAGTCAGGCTGGCGCGTCCGCTTCGTGGAGCGAGTCGAAGGCCGTCAAACACGACGGACCATCCATGTGGGCAAGGACCCCGAGTTGTTGCGTCGCGTGGAGCAGTACTTGGCCCAGTGCCGCGACAATGGCTTGTGGGTCAAACAATCCCACGCCTTGGCCAAGTTGATCCTGCGTGGCGGGTTCCAGGACTGCATTGAGCCGGTGACACTAAAGAAGCGAGATTAAGTTAGGAAGGGAATGCCGCGGGCATGAAATTTCGTATAGATGGGGGCAGGAAATGGCCTCTGTGAGCAAGTTGTTAGTTTTTGGATACTCAAATTTACTGTTTTGAGAGAAGGCGACATTGCCAAACCCCACGCCTGGGGCCTTGCATTCGCGGATGGTGCGGCCGCTGTACAGATCGAAGATAATCAAAGTCTCTCCGGCGCCGGCCAGCAAGCGGTTATCCGGTGAAAACTGATAAGACGGCTCCTTCCTGCCCGGTGTGGTTTACAGCGGTGGCTCCAACATCCAAACAGTGGCTATTGCTGATGTCAACGCGGCGGACGCCGAGGGCGTGGCGGAGTTCTTCGCCCAAGAAGGGGCCAAGGGCGGGAAGTCGTAAGGCTTCTTCTGGCCCATCGATTTTGAACAGTAATGGCGCCAAGGTCCATCGCCAACGCCGCGACGCATCGACGAAACCCTCGAGAGTCCATTGCCTCGGGCCTGTCGTGATTGCGGCGGCGA
>DASRAT010000656.1:0-3971 GCA_035638015.1 Gemmataceae bacterium
CGACGGAGACTGGTATGCCGCATGCGGCTGCACTGGCGCCGGCGCTGGCGTGGCTGCCGTGGTCCCATAGCAATGCGCCATGGTTGGCGACCACGGCGACGGCCGCCAGCACGTTGCGAAATAGCCCCAGTTCGGCGCGTCAATCGGACAGCACACCGGCTTGGGGCAGCCGCATACGATGTGAATCCGCGGCGGACCTTCCTGGCAATAGGTGTAGCTAGGCGGACAGTTCCAAATATTGCAGCTGGGTTCACAGCTCTGGCAAGTGTTGCATGTATTGCACTCCGGCTGCCCGCACGAGGGCTGGCCAAGGTTCACCTGCGCCTGGCCCACCGAGGTGGAGGCCAGGGCCAACGCCAAGGAACCAACCGCCGTCGCAAGCATTCTTATCCAACGATTCTTCAACATGATTTCCCTCCGTGACAAAGTCCCCCATTGATCCTAGTACCGCTTCCCAAAAAGGGTCGGCAACTGAGGCTGGCCGGGATGATTGCCGCCCATGACGGACGGCCCGTTATTGAAGTAGTGAGACAAATTGTTAAACGTCGCGGGATGTCCGGTGATGGAATACGTGGGCATTGTTTCGTCTTCTTCGACGGGCACGCCAAACTGTTGCTGCCCAATGTATTGTTGCTGATACTGCAGGTTTTGAAGCTGCTTGTTGAAAGCGATCTGCGGTCTGACGATGCCAAAGTAGTTAATGGCTGGATTGTTGTTGCCGGCCACATTGAGGTACGGACTCACCGGTGGTTTGTAATAAGGATTGCCCTGCTGAATTTGTTGGTATTGCGCCGACGCCAGGTCAGCCGCAAAGATGGCCAGCCCGGCACCCAGGAGGCTGGCAAAGATTAATCGCGTCATGTGTCTGTCTCCCTTGTCCCGTGGATGCGAGGCGGAGCCTCGCGGGCAGTGCGTTCCCAGGCGGAGCCTGGGAACGAGCAACAGTGCGACTTAATTGTGGGACGGCCTTCCCAGGCCGTCCTTGCCGTGCTGGACGGCCTGGGAAGGCCGTCCTACTTTGCCTGACGATGGTTATTTCACAACATTCACGTTTTGAGACGTGATGCCGCCGTTCTTGATGCTGTTGACGGTGGCACTGCCCAGCAGCGTGATGCCCAGGACGCGTTCCACAGGCGCTAGGATCTTGGCCAACCACAGGTCCGTCTTGATCAGGCAATCGGCGTCGACATAGACGCGGTCACCAGGGAAGAGTTGGTAGTTGGTGGCCGTCGAGCCGCCTTTGACCACAGCTTGCCAGTTGACCATGAGAATCTGATCGCACGGGTGTCCCGGAGGCGCCGGTCGAGCAACCCAGATCCGCCACAGCGACGACACCGGCGGCAAGCCCTGAAGGTTGCTGATGGCGTCCAGCACCGTCTCGTTGCCGGTGATCGGCAGGCGGTAGATCAGCTCGCCATAGCCGCCGCCGTCGAAGATGACGTAGTACCACGTGCTGTTGTAGGAGAAGACATCGACCGCCACTTGCGGATTGACGACGTATTGTTTCAAGTGATTTTCCACGATCTGTTTGACTTCGCCGAGCGTCTTGCCGGCAACGTGAACGCTGCCGTAAGCACCGAGACTGATGGTGCCGTCCTGGCGGACCAGATGTTCGCCGTGCACCTGCTGTTGGCCGCGGAACTGGGCCAGCGTGACCGACACCTGCGGATTGCGCAGAATTTTGCTGAGGTGCTGGCGGATCGACGCTTCCACCTGCTCGGTAGTAAGTCCCTGCACGGCCACGCTGCCGTAGCCGTAACCGAGATTGACCTTGCCTTCCGGCGTCACGACAAACGGTCCATTGATCGGCTGATTGGGCAGCGTGTCGGTGACCTGGATGGACAGAACCTCGAGGGAGTCGATGCGGTAAGGCGGCTTTGGCACGAGCCGAATCGCGTCGATGTAAAGAATATCCGGCGGCGCCACCCGGTAAGGCGGCAGCGACACCTTGTTGATCTCTGTGGGAATCGGTCCAATGCCATTTTCCCCGGCCGCTCCAGCCGGAATGGCGGCCTGGCCGACAAGCGGTTGGCCGTGGGCGTCGTCGCCCAGGTAACTAACCTTTTGAACGTTGCTCGGCAAAAAGCCGCTGCCGCCCGGTTTGTTGGCCGGAGCAGTCGGGTCCGGGTTCTTACCCGTGTTGCAAGAATCGCAACCCGTGCCACAACCGTTTTGCCCGCATTGCCCCGGAGATCCCAAGCAACCGGTGCTGCCGAGACAGATGCCCAGCATCATGATCAATGCCGCCACGATCTTCGGCTTGCCACCATGGAACATGACCCGACTCCTTCGATAGGGCGGACGCGCGCAGGCGCCGCGATTTCCCTGCATTCCTTGAGGCGCGGCGTGGCCCAGCGTGTTCCCCGAGCACGGGCCGCACGTTAAGTGCGGCGCGGCTCCACGCCCGGCGTACCGGTGCTGCGCCTGGAACGGTCGAATGGCTACTTCATGAGGCGGCGAGTGATAGCGTCTCGTCAGGAAATTGCAATAGCAGATTTTGGATTTTATTGAGCGTCAGATGTTATACTTCAAATTCGTGGGCCGGTGTTGCCAGGCCGGCGTGGTTAACCGAGTTTGTCACCAAATAGGCAGAATAATGTGGCGGCGTAGGTTAAACTTGGAGGTCGGATCACGCCCGCTCATAGCGGTTCCCCGGCAGCCGCCGAACAATTTTCTTCATCTCCAAGGTCAGCAGCATCCCGCTCAGCTTGGGCACGCTCAATCCCAACGTTTGCACAATGTCGTCCAGGTGCTTCGGCTCTGAGGCGAGGAAATCCCACAACCGTTGCTCCACAGCGTCCAGTGCCGGCGGCGGCGGTTTGTCGGCCGCCGGCCGCATTCCTGCCAGGCCGTCCAGTTCCTCCAACACGTCCACCGCGCCGCGGCAAAGAATGGCCCCCTGTCGAATCAAAGCGTTGGTCCCGCCGCTGGAGCCGCCTTCTACCGGGCCGGGCATCGCAAACACCGGCCGGCCCTGTTCCACTGCGTGCTTGGCCGTAATCAATGCCCCGCTCTTTTCAGCCGCTTCCACCAACACCACCGCCCGCGACAATCCGCTGATAATTCGGTTCCGGGCCGGGAACATGGTCGGCAACGGCTCTTGATCCATCACTGCTTCGCTCAAAAGTGCCCCCGCCCCCTCAACCTCCGCGGCAAGCTCTTTATGCTCCGGCGGGTAAATGCGGGACAATCCGCCGGCCAACACTGCAATCGTTCGGCCGCCCGCCTGCAGCGCCCCACGATGGGCCACGCCGTCGATGCCGCGCGCCAGCCCGCTGACGATGGTATAACCCGCACGGGCCAACTCCGATGCCATACGCTCCGCCATGCGCTTGCCGTAGGATGTGCAAGCCCGTGACCCGACGATGGCCACCGCCCGCGCATCTCGCGCTTCAATGTTGCCGCGACAATAAAGAAGATGCGGCGGACTGGAAATCGTTGCCAGAGCGGCGGGATACTCGGGAGTGTGCAGAATGCGAAGCGTGACGTTATGGCGGGCCATTTTCGCCAGCTCGGCGTCCACATCCGTGGTCCGCAGCGCCGCAGCAACCTTGTCAGCTAGCGTTTCGCCCAGGTAAGGAACTTGCCGCAACTCGGCGGCACTGGCCTGGCGAACCGCACTGGCGGAACCGAATCGCTCCAACAGCGCTGCCGTCAACCGTGGACCGATGCCGGGCACCAGGTGCAACGCCAAAAGGTCCCGCTGATCTTGAGAAAGGGGCAGTGTCATAGGCGGCGATCATGGAATGAACAACAAGTTACTTTGCCGCCGGATTATGCAGATGTTTATCGAAAAACATCTGGTACATGGCCATCATCTCGTCGGTCCAAAACTCTGGCCCGTTGTGGCCGGCGCCCTTGACGGGAACAAACGTCGCCTCGACGCCCACCTTTTTCAAAGCCGCGGCAAATTGCTCGCTGCCCTTCATCGGCACCGCCTTGTCCGCATCACCATGCACAATCAAAAACGG
>DASRAT010000657.1:0-2928 GCA_035638015.1 Gemmataceae bacterium
CTTATCGGTTCGGGCGACAATCCACTCAACATCGTTTTCGCCAACGACGTGGCCGACGGCATCATTCGGGCAGCCAATCACCCTGCGGCCATCGGTCAGGTTTACATCCTGGGCGCCGTCGAAAAGTTCACGCAGCGGCAATTCATCGGCGCTTTGACGGACGCGCTGGGTCAACCGCCGCTGGAGCGGCACTTGCCTTATTGGTTTGCGTTCCGATTGGGCTTCGTTGTCGAGTCGGTGGGCAAAGCGCTGCGCGTCCAGCGCAATTTGCGAGTAACGCGCCATGGCGTGTCGCTCATGGGATCGTCCATCGGGATATCGAGCGACAAAGCCCGCGCGCAGCTTGGCTGGGTGCCGAAGGTGGCGCCCCTGGACGGCTTGAAACGGACCGTGGAATGGTATTTTGGCCCAGGCGGCGGCAAGGTTTTAGCCAATGGCGATAAGGCCAATAGCTGGCTCAAACGCTGCCTGAGGTCGGTTTTCAAGAAACCGCTACCAAGCGATCCGGTGACCCAAAACAATTCTGCAACATGATTTCTATTGCCATCTTCGCCGCCGCGCATCACAATCGACCTTTACGATTGACAATGCAGGAGGCATTAGCCCGTGCGTGACGTTTTAACTCTGATCTTGGCCGGCGGCAAAGGCACCCGTTTGGAACCGCTCACGCGCGATCGCGCCAAGCCCGCGGTGCCGTTCGGCGGGCTTTACCGCATCATCGACTTCACTCTTTCCAACTGCATCAACAGCGAGCTGCGCAAAATCCTTGTGCTGACGCAGTATAAGGCCCGCAGTCTCGATCGGCACATTCACGCCGGCTGGAGTTTCCTCAGCCGTGAGCTGGATGAATACGTCGAGGTGTTGCCGCCGCAGCAGCGCATTGACGAGCACTGGTATCAGGGCACCGCCGACGCCATTTACCAGAACATCTACACCATTGAAAAAGCCAATCCGACTTACGTGATGATCCTGGCCGGCGATCACATCTACAAGATGGACTACGGCGACATGATCCGCAGTCACATCGATCGCGGGGCCGATCTGACGATCGGCACCATCACCGTGCCGGTCCGCGAAGCGACCGGTTTCGGCGTGCTGCATGTGGACAAGGACGAGCGCGTCACCAACTTCCTGGAGAAACCGAAAGAACCGCCGCCGATGCCGGGCGACCCCAACCAGTGTCTGGCGTCCATGGGCATTTATGTCTTCACCGCCCGCTTGATGTATGAGCTGTTGTGCCAGGACGCGACTCGCTCCGACAGCGATCACGACTTCGGCAAAAACATCATCCCGGCGATGATTCAGTCGCACAAGGTCTTTAGTTTCCGCTTCCGTGACAAGAACCGCAAGGCCATGCCCTACTGGCGCGACGTGGGCACGCTGGACGCCTATTACCAGGCCAACATGGACCTGGTCGAGGTCGATCCGGTCCTCAATCTTTACGACCGCGAATGGCCGATCCGCACCTCGCACGCTCAGTTGCCGCCGCCGAAGTTCGTGTTCCGCGACGAGGGCGGCGACAATGTCCGCCGCGGCGAGGCTCACGACAGCATGGTCAGCCAGGGCTGCATCATCAGCGGTGGCCATGTGCGCAAGAGCATTTTGTCGCCGAATGTGCGCATCAATAGCTATTCGCTGGTGGAAAGCTCGATTCTCTTTGACGGCGTTGACGTTGGCCGCCATTGCCGCATTCGCAAGGCGATTATCGACAAGGATGTGAAGATTCCGCCCAACACGACCATTGGCTATGACCTCAACCACGACAAGCAGCGCGGCTTTTTGGTAACCGAGCAAGGCGTGGTGGTGATCGCCAAGGCGGAGTTGCCGGAGACGTTTGGCGGCAACAACGCGCGCGCCGTGCGCGGCCCTGGATAGGCCATGTCCGAAGTCCGAAGTCCGAAGTCCGCTGTCATCGGTCGCGAATAGAGGCAAGAGTCATGGCAGCCATCGACAGGTTTCAAGACATCAAGGCATGGCAGAAAGCTCGGGAATTGGTCAGGGAAGTTTACCAGGTTTGCGGGGCCACACGGCTTGGACGGGATTTCGGGTTGCGCGATCAAATATGTCGCGCTGCTGTGTCCACAATGAGCAATATTGCAGAGGGCTTTTCAAGGAAATCCGACAAGGAATTTGCCCGGTATTTGGACATTGCTCGCGGCTCATGTGGAGAAGTTCAATCGTTGCTGTATGTGACATTAGATGTTGCTTACGTGTCCCAAGAAGATTTTGATAGGCTTTACGAATTGGCAAGCGCGGCTGCCTCCTTGATTAGTGGATTTACGTCTTATTTGAGGAACCGTCGCCCTCCTGCGGGGCCCTCGACTGACCCAGCCGATTGACGGATATCGCACATGGACATCGGACATCGGACATCGGACATCGGACAAAAACGCGCCAATTGGATCTGGTACTTCATCGGCATCGCCATGATTGCCGTGTTCCTGCTCGGCATTTTGATCTTTTTCATCCAAAACCAGCTCGCCCCCGAAAAACAGCTCAGCATCGAACAACTCAACACCGCCCGCAAACTCTGGGTGGAAAAGGGGCCCAAGGACTACCAGTTGCTCTACACCGTTCAGCGCGGCACCGACAAAGGCAAAGACCTCTTCTTCGTCGAGGTCCGCGGCGGCAAGGTGCAATCGGTCATTCTCAACGGCAACGAACGTCTGCCTGCAGACAAACTCGATTACAGTTCGATGGAAGGCCTATTCAAGGATATCGAGATGTTTCTCAAGCACGACGCTCAGCCGACCGACAAAAAGACGTTTTGCCGGGGTTATTTCGATAGAGAAGATGGGCATTTGGTGGAATTCGTGCGGCGAGTGGAAGGCAGCACGGAACGGGTGGGGATCAAGGTGGAAGAGTTCAAGCCGCTGGCGGGGAAGTAGGCGACCGTTTAGCCGCGATGCGCAGCGGAGCGCTCCGCTG
>DASRAT010000658.1:0-2103 GCA_035638015.1 Gemmataceae bacterium
CGCGGGATTGCCGCTCACCTCGATCATTTGCTTGCCTTCCTCGACCAGGCCTTCCATCGCCTTGCATTTCTTGCCTTTGGGGCTGGCGTCCATCTTTTTGAAGATCTGCTCCAGCCGATGCACCTGGCCGCGCGTTTCTTCCAGGTGGTTTTCGAATGCCGTCCGCAGTTGCGGGTCATTGGCCGCATGGGCCATTTTCGGCAAAGCCTTGATGAGCTGATTCTCCGCGTTGTAGAGATCTTTCAGCTCATCGACATACAGGTCGTGAAGCGTTTCCAGTTTCATGCGTCGCTCCTTTGGTAAGTGCCAGAAAACAGGAAGTAAACCACGTCGGTTTTTTGTTTGCGCGCTGTCCGCGTTCCTCAACCGCGCAATTTGTTGCGCATGTTTGAAAGGGCAACAGACCGCGGCCATGATTATTTCTTGACGTCAAGAACAAGATCTGCGTTAGGTGTCACATCAATGCCTCCCTGTCTGGAATGACCTTTTATAAAACGCAAATGCCATGCCGGTTGGCGGGCGGGCGCGGCATTCGTTCTTTGGCTGATTCCCTTAGATTTGCGCGATTAAACCGTCCCCTGTTCGCGTAGAATTAATCACCTAAGAAGAGTGCGGCAGGGCGCGACAAGCAGGCTCTTACCATCAAAGCGCAGGCGTTTTCTTCGTGGCCTACACGCCGACGATTGGTGACCGTGCCTTACACTCCGCATTCAGCGCACTGGCGCCGAGGAATGACAGCATGACCAAAGTCATCAATTCCCGCAAAACACTTGAGAAGGGTTTGACCAAGGCCCCGACCGGCATTCAGGGCCTGGACGAAGTTACCGGCGGTGGTTTGCCGCGCGGCCGACCGACGTTGGTGTGCGGGAGTGCAGGTTGCGGCAAAACGCTGCTGGCAATGGAGTTTTTGGTCCGCGGCGCGATGCAGTTTTCCGAGCCGGGCGTTTTTATGGCTTTTGAAGAAACAGCCGAGGAGCTGACTCAAAACGTCCGGTCACTCGGTTTCGATCTGGATAGCCTGGGGGAGAAAAAAAAGCTGCTGGTCGATTATGTCTACGTTGAGCGCAGCGAAATCGAGGAGACGGGCGAATATGATCTGGAAGGCTTGTTCATCCGGCTAGGGCATGCGATTGACACGCTGGGCGCCAAACGGGTTGTTCTCGACACCCTGGAAGCGCTTTTCGGCGGCCTATCGAACATTGGAATCTTGCGGGCCGAATTACGGCGCTTGTTCCGCTGGCTCAAAGAAAAAGGCGTCACGGCGATCATCACCGCGGAGCGCGGCGAGGGCACTCTCACCCGCCACGGCCTGGAGGAATACGTCTCGGATTGCGTGATTGTGCTCGACCATCGCGTCAACGAGCAAACGTCCACGCGGCGACTGCGCATCTTGAAATATCGCGGCACGCTGCATGGCACCAACGAATATCCCTTCCTCATCGACGAAACCGGCATTTCCGTGTTGCCGGTGACTTCAGTGGGGCTGCAACACAAAACGTCCACCGAGCGACTCTCTACCGGCGTGCCCCGGCTTGACACCATGCTGGGCGGCCAGGGCGTTTACCGGGGCAGCAGCGTGCTCATTTCGGGCACGGCAGGAACTGGTAAAACTAGCCTGGCTGCCAACTGTGCCGACGCCAGCTGCCAGCGCGGCGAAAGCTGCCTGTACTTTTCGTTCGAGGAATCTGAAAGCCAAATGGTGCGCAACATGCGTTCCATCGGTCTTGACCTGGCAACATGGCTCAAAAAGGATCTGCTTCGGTTCCAGGCTCTTCGGCCGACGGCGTTCGGCCTGGAAATGCACCTGGCTTTGATTCACAAGCTGGTCAACAGTTTTCAGCCGCGATTGTTGGTCGTTGACCCGATTACCAGTTTTCTCAAGGCGGGGACATCCGTCGAGTCCGAGTCCATGCTGATGCGGCTCATCGATTTCGTCAAAGACTTGCAGATCACCGCGGTGTTCACCAGCTTGACCCACGGCGGCAACTTCCTGGAACAGACCGAATCCGGCGTCTCTTCGCTCATCGACACCTGGCTGCTCCTGCGCGACATCGAATTGGGCGGCGAACGCAATCGCGGCATCTATGTGCTCAAATCGCGCGG
>DASRAT010000659.1:0-3363 GCA_035638015.1 Gemmataceae bacterium
CGAAATGCTCCTCTACATGTCAGTCTGGACCGGCGGTTTCATCAAGTATGAAGGCGTGGTGTTCGACGGCGCTCACGGCCCCAATCCCAGCCCGGTCGGCAAAGTGCAATTCACCACCAAACCAACTCCCGGGTGGGCCAAAGATGGCAATCTCAATGACCCGCGGCCAAAAGACATGGCTTTTGGTCCGCTGCCGCGCGACTGGGCGCGCTACAAAGGCCTTTATCGCCACGACGGCGGCGTGGTCTTCGAATACACGGTTGGCGGTGCCAGTATTCTCGACATGCCGGCGTTTGAGACACAGGACGGCCAAACATTTTTCTGCCGCACTTTGCACATTGAACCGGGCAAAGGCGTTCCTCAACAACTGGTTGTTGCCGATTTGGATCCGACGAGCATTAAGGATGGGACAAACGTTGTCAATCTGCTGGCCAGCAAGGGCGGCGAAGACGTGTGGATTGGATTCGGCGGCGCGCCGCCCAAGACACACCTGGAAATCCGCGGCGGCCGCGTGTTGCTCCACATTCCCGCCATTGAAGGCCGAAAAGCGGCGCAGATCAAGATCGGCCAGTGGACAGGCAAATCCGAAAACTCCGCCAAAGCGCAGCAAGCATTTGCGAAAATCAGCAACCCCCTCAACGTGACGGCCTTCACCAAGGGCGGCAAGGCTCGCTTTACCGAGACGGTTACCACCAAGGGCACACGCGGCGCCGACAACAAAGGCGCCTATACCATCGATTCAGTGGGCATCCCGTTTACCAACCCCTACAAATCATGGATGCGCTTCGGCGGCGTCGATTTCTTTTCCGACGGCCGGGCCGCCATCTCCACCTGGAGCGGCGATGTCTGGATCGTCAGCGGCCTCGACGACGGCTTGGAAAATGTGAAATGGAAACGCTTCACCGCTGGCCTTTTCCAGCCGCTGGGCGTGAAGATCATCAAGGATGTCGTCCACGTCCTGTGCCGCGACGGCGTATACAAACTGCACGATCTCAACGGCGACGGCGAAGCGGACCACATTGAGTGTTTCAATAACGATGTCCTGGTCACTTCCAATTTCCACGAGTTCATCTTCGACCTGCAAACCGACAAGGACGGCAATTTCTATTTCATCAAGGGCGGCCCCGTCAAGCCAGGTGGCCGCGGCTGGGACAAAATCACGCCCAACCACGGCAGCCTCTTCAAGCTCGACTCGACCGGCACCAAGCTGGAAGTGATCGCCCGCGGCTTCCGCGCCCCCAATGGCATTTCCGTCGGCCCCAACGGCGAAATCACCACGGGCGACAATGAAGGCACCTGGACGCCGACCAGCCCCATCAACTGGATTAAACCGGGCGGCTTTTACGGCGTGGTCGATTTCGCGCAGCGCACTCCGGCGCCCACCATTCGCGATAATCCCCTGTGCTGGCTGCCCAAGGAAAACCCGCCGCATGGCCAATATGATAACTCCAGCGGCGGCCAGGTCTGGATCACCGGCAGCAAATTCGGGCCTTTGTCAGGCCAGTTATTGCACACCAGCTACGGCACTTGCCGGTTGTTCAACGTGCTCAAGGAAGAAGTCGGCGGGCAGATGCAAGGCGGCGTGGTCGAAGTGTTGAAATTCGATTCCGGCGTTTGCCGGGCTCGCTTTGTGGAAAAGCAAAACGCCCTTTATCTGGTCGCCCTACGCGGCTGGCAAACCACTGCAACAAAAGACGCTGGTTTCTATCGCGTGCGCTACACCGGCAAGCCCGCCAACATCCCGGTGGGCCTGCATGTCGAGCCGGACAAAATGCAGCTCACCTTCAGCGATCCGTTGAGCAAAAAAGAGGCGGAAGATCTGGGCAACTACAACGCCGAATGCTGGTATTACAAATGGACCAGCAACTACGGCTCGCCGCACTTCAAGCCGTCTAACAACAAGGAAGGCCATGATACAGTGACTATCAAGTCGGCAACGCTGTCGGCCGATGGCAAGACCGTCACTTTGAGTGTTCCCGGTTTGAAGCCGGTCATGCAGATGCGTGTCGAATACAAACTCAAGATGGCTGACGGCACCTCGGTGCGCAGCATGGTGCTAAACACCATCAACGTGCTCGGCAACGAGCGCCTTGAAGTGCATGTCGGAGCACAGAAAGTCGTCCCAAAGTGAACCAATGAGCGGCGGGGTTTATCCCCGCCGGACAAGCCCGGCGGCTCGTTCGCCACCCTCAACACCCTTTACGAGTGAACCTCCCATGTTTCGATTACGCCGTCCCTGGGTTGTGTTGTTTTCTGTTTGGTTTGGCGCGGCCGTGATCGGCTCCTTCATGGGTTGTTCCGAAAATGCCAAGACCGACACCGCTCCACCGCCACCACCGCCAAAGAAAACCTCCACGCAAACCGTCAAGGACAAGCCCGGTGTCGTGGAGCCTGACACGACCCCCAAAGTCGTGGAGCCCACCGCCGAGATAATCGCCAAATTTCAACCGGGCCTGGCTCTGAAATTTGTCGAAGGCGGCGGCGCTGACGCCAAGGTGCTGGATGCTCGCGGTATTCGCATGGCGGCCTTGCAAGTTCCTAGCGGTGCGGCGCAGTCTACCATGCTGCCGGCAGGCCCCTTCCACGCCCTGCTGAGCGGCTACATCAAGCAAAATCTCAACGGCGAATGCAGTTTCAAGTTAGTCGGCCTGGGCAATGCCAAGCTCTACATCAATGGCAAAATGGTCGCGAGCATGACGGATGGCGTGGGCAAGGACTCGGCGGTGGTGCCGCTCAAACAAGGTTATAACCAGATTGACGTTCGCTACGCCGGTCCCACCCAGGGCGACGCCACTCTGCGGGTATATTGGAAGAGCGACGAGCAAAATAGCTCCTTTAGCTGGGAGCCGCTCCAGCCCAATGCGCTGTTTGCCCGTGGCGACGATGACAGCTTGATCAAGGGCCAAGATGAGCGTGAAGGCCGGCTGCTGTTCGCAACATTGAACTGCGCCCAATGCCACGGTTTGCCGGGCAAGCTCAAAGAAGACTCCTGCAAGATGCCCGAATTGAAGCAGCGCGGCCCGTCGCTGGAAAACGCCGGTCAGCGTTTCCAGCAAGACTGGCTCGTCGAGTGGATTGTCGACCCGCAAAGCCTGCGGCCGGAAGCGACCATGCCGCATGTGTTGCACGGCCCCGACGCACAAAAGGAAGCTGCTGACATTGCCGCGTATCTTGGCACCCAAAAAGAAGGCCTGCCTTTGCCTGCCACCAAAGAGGACGGGGAGCAAGCGGAGAGAGGTCAAAAGCTATACCAAACCTTGGGTTGCGCTGCCTGCCACCACCTTGAAGAGCCTGCTGAAGACAAAATGGACGAGTTCGGCCGTTTGTCGTTGTATTATGTGAATGCCAAATACGCCCCAGGCG
>DASRAT010000660.1:0-2905 GCA_035638015.1 Gemmataceae bacterium
TGCGCGGCCGTCAATGTCGGCGTCGCAGCAGCGAGTGGCACGGTTGTCGAGTTGCTCAATGATGACACGGAAGTGGCCGCTGGATGGGCCCACATTGCCCTGGCCTGGTTTGATGATCCGGCGATGGGCGCTGTGGCGCCACTTGTGCTCGTTGGGCCGGCGGCCGAAAGCATCGACAGCGCCGGCGACCGCTACTACGTGGGCGGCGTGGCGGGCAAGCGTGGTCACGGCGACTCCGCGGCGCATGCTCCAAATCAACCCAGACGGGTTTTCGGGGCAAGTGGCTCGAGCGCGTTCTACCGCCGCGAGGCACTTTTGCAGGTCGGCGGTTTTCCCGAGGATTTCACGGCCTACTTTGACGACGTGGACGTTGCCTTTCGTTTGAATCGTGCCGGCTGGCGGACGATGTTCGAGCCGGCTTCCCGCGTCTTGCACCGCGTATCGGCGTCACACGGCAAACCGGCGGGGAAACTGTTAGAGCAGCAATCGCTCAATGAAGAACGGGTTTTCTGGCGTAATGTGCCTGCCCATGACCTGGCCCGAGCGCTGCCGGCCCATGCGGCGGTGTTAATCGGCAAAGCCTGGCGGCGCTGGCGGGAGGGCAATCTTGGCCCTTTTCTTCGCGGCCGATTGCGGCTGCTCGGCGAAGTCCGACAGCTGCTGCGGCATCGACGGCAGCTGCTGAAGTTGGGCCCTGATGCGTCTCTGAAAGACTGGGGCATTGAGCGACGATACTGGGGTTAAAACAACAAACCCCCGGCTTTTCGCCAGGGGCCAGTTGCGTTCCCAACGCCATTGCTAAGCCGCAAGCGGCTCAATTCTTGCTGAATTGGAATTTCGGTTCCTTGTCGCGGGCCATCGGGTCCCGGACGAATTTCTCGTGGCATTGCGAACACAGGTCGTAGCGAAAACTCTTGTACGGCTCGACAAGTTCGAGGTCGGTCTCGTTGTCCTCGCACTCCTGCAACATTTGGCTAATGGCCTCCATATGATCGAGATCGAGGTCGTCGTCGGTGATCTGAGCGGGATCATCAACGGGATAAGCCTCCATCTTGACCACATAGCGCTGGTCTTCTCCGGGCCTCAGCTTCTTGCCGCAGAGATCGCACGTGACGTGTAGCATGGACCAGTGACCCTCCCCACCTGGCCAATCCGGTGAACGTCAGTGGGCGGATTCCGGACAGGCAACGCCGACCTGAAACCGGCGAATAGCCGACTTGCGAGCAGGCAGCGTCCTCTATTCCACACGTCCCAGTTTTTAGGGCCGCTGTCAAGCTGAATCTGAAAAAAAGAAGTGGTCAATTGTCACGGTGAACGGTCTGCGGCGAAAACGCCGGGAGGCAAATCGCGACATACTCTGCGCCATCAGCTTCCGGGGTGCTGTATTGAACCCATTCGCCGGGGCGTGTGATCACAGCCTGGCCGGCGCGAACGTCGATGACGCCGCTCCGGTGGGTGACACGCAGCATACCCCGCAAGACGACGGTGTATTCCTCGAACTCGGGAGTCTGACCAGGTTCGACCCAACCGGCGGGGCTGCGCATATGAGCAATGCTGACATTGGAGTTCTGCGAATTGACGCGGCCTATATATTCGTCGATCAATTTCGGCTTGGTGCCGGCGGCCTGAATGCGCGTGGGTTTGCTGATATGCGTCGGCATGATAACGTCTCCTGGATTGAGGGCGGCGAAACCTTCGCTCGCTATAACATCATCCTCTATTTCCCTCTGGCTTCCCATGCAAGGAGATTCCATGAACACGCTGAAGTATGCCGTGGCGGCGCTGGTGCTGGTCGCGGCCGGTTGGGCCATTCACGCTGGCGCCGAACAAACGGGAGAGAAAAAAATGGAAAACCGCGTTTTTGAGCTGCGTGTCTACTACGCCAACAAGGGCAAAATGAATGATCTCCATGCGCGTTTCAAGGATCACACCAACAAGCTGCTGGAAAAACACGGCATGGTGCTGGTTGGCTTCTGGACCGACTCCAAGGAGCCGGAGCGGAAATTAATCTACTTAGTAGCCCACAAGAGCAAGGCAGCGGCGGACGCCAGCTGGAAGGCGTTCGGCGCCGATCCCGAGTGGAAAGCCGCCAAGGCAAAATCCGAGGCGGGCGGCGTGCTCGTGGAGAAAGTCGATGTGACGTGGCTGAATCCGACGGAGTATTCGGCGATGAAATGATGTTTTGCCGTCAAGGGGATGAATGCGGATGGCCCAAGTAACGCAAGGCGGTTACGAACACAACCTCGGCTTCATCGTAAATCTCGAAGTCCACAATCAGCGGCGGCGCGAAATAAATGCGCTGAAAGGCTCCGCGTGACTCCCCTGCTTCATGGGGGTTGGTTCGTAGCACAAAGTCAATCCGGGCGGCGGCCCTGGTAAATGCTTCGCCGGACTCCAGGGCCGCCACATAATAATCGGCGAGTCGATCGAGAAGCCGGTGGCGCCAAACCACTCTGAAGTTCATGCCGTTTGTTTCGTTTGCGGATCACGTTGGCGTAAATGGGCCAATAGCTCGGCTGTAGTTATTCCGCCCTCCTGTCGGAAATCACGCACGATGCCGTTGGAGCGTTCCTGCTCTTCCTCTTTGCGAAACTCCTCCCGCGCCCAGGCGTAAACGAGTGATTTGTAGGCTTCCATCGAAACGAAGCAACCAAGCTCACGGCCATCGCGGGCATAAAGGGTCGCGCCGCTGCCGGCGTTTTCGAGTTCACCGATTAACGGGTCATCGACAACGATCTTGCTCATTGATTGTTCTCCACCACGTGGGCAGCCAAGGTGCCACCACCATCATACGCGCTGCCAATGCGGCGCTCCAGCCACATTTTCGCCGCGACAATCGCAAAAACAAAAAAACCACCCCGTCAACAGCCGTGACGGGGTGGTCAATTTACCCCCAAATTTGAGG
>DASRAT010000661.1:0-6388 GCA_035638015.1 Gemmataceae bacterium
CCGAATCATCTGCTTTCCTGAGTGCTATGTCCCGGGCTATCGAATCGGCAAGCCCGTGGCGCCTCCCGATGCTAAGTTTCTCGAACGTGCCTGGTCCGTCATCGCCGCAGCAGCCGCGAAGGCGAGCATCACGGTCATTCTCGGAACGGAACGCTTTGTGGACGGCGCATGGAGATTGACCACCCTGGTGGTCAATCAGGACGGATCGATCGCGGGGTTTCAAGACAAGGTCCAACTTGATCCGTCGGAAGAAGGCGCTTACGCACCAGGCTCTGGCCGCCGTGTCTTTCAAGCCGGCCCCATCACTTTCGGTGTCGTGATTTGCCACGAAGGCTGGCGTTATCCGGAGACCGTGCGCTGGGCCGTACGGCATGGAGCCCACGTTGTGTTTCACCCGCACTTCGGCGAGGCTGAAGGCGATTCTTACCGGCCAACGACCTACGCCGATGCAGCAAACACATTTCACGAGAAGGCGGCCCTGTGCCGCGCTGCCGAGAACACCTGCTATTTTGCAACGGTCAATTGCGCGAGTATCGGCTCTCCGACCACGTCGGCGATCGTTCGTCCGGACGGAATGCTACTCAGATACCAGCCCTATGGTGAGGAAGGGCTGCTAATCGCAGACATCGATATCGCCGCAGCGACAGGCTTTCTTGCGTCTCGTTGCAGAACGGTCGCATAAAAGCGCGATTCGCAAAGCCAAGGGTTTTTGTGGCGCAATAACTTCGCGACTATTGGCCAGCACCAAAAACCTTTACCGCCGTCTTCAAAAACAAATCACGCGCCGCCCACTGGTCGCCGCTGGGGCATTGCACCATGAAAACGGCCACCATTCCGGTCTTGGGATGCACGGACAAATCCGTGCCCCAGGCGCCGTCGTGGCCGAACATGCCATTGCGGAGATGATAGCCCAGGCTGTAATTGACCTTGGTTTTGCCGGTTTGCTGCTTGCGCAGCTCGTCCATCGCCGCGTGCGACAGGTAACGCTTGCCTTCCAGTTGACCGTCGTTGGCCAGCAACAGGCCATAGCGGAAAATGTCGTGGGTTGTCGAAAATAGGCCGCCGCCGGCTTCGGGAAAACGGCGCGTCCGGTCGCTCAGCGGCTTGCTCAGAAAACTGATGTCGCCGCGGGCAAATCCATTCTTTTGCTTGTTCGGGCCATACGCATTTGCCAGCCGAGCAAGCTGCGCCTCGCTCGGCCAGAATGTGGTGTCTTTCATTCCTAGCGGATCGAAGAGCCGCTTTTGCAGAAATTGCTCGTAAGGCATGCCGCTGACGACCTCCACGATGCGCGCGGCAATGTTCATACCTTGTGTGCAGTAGATGTACTTCTCGCCAGGCTGCGCTTGCAGCGGGCCGGTCACCGAGCTCAGTGCGTGCGCCTTGAGCGAGAAGCTATCTCCTCTCATTACTTGCTGTAGTTCAGAAGTGGCGGCCAGACCGCTCGTGTGGCTGAGCAGATGGCGGATCGTGACGGGGCGAACCAGCGGTTTCAGCAGCAGATGAGACTGATCTTTTTCTTCGACCACCATCCATTTTTTGAGCTCGGGGATAAACTTGATCGCCGGATCGTCCAGGCTGACCTTGCCCTCGTCCACCAACATCATGATGGACGCGCCGGCAAACATTTTCGTCATCGACGCGATCCAGAAGACATTGTCCTCGCTGATCTGCTTCTTTGCCTCGACATTGGCATGGCCCATGAGGTTCTTGAAATGAACCCTCCCTGTCTTGTCGGCAATAACAGCGATTATCCCCGCCAGCTTATGGCTATCCATGTAAGGCTTCATGGCCGCCGCAACCTCGGCGCTGGCGGGCGGATCATTCTCCGCAGCACATACAGGCGCCGTCAAAACGATCAACAACAGGCCAATGGCTACAAGGAGTTTGCATTTCATGATTCGCAACCAGACAAACGCATTGATTACCGATCACGGATTCAAAGGGGGAATTACTTCGATGACGTTTGGCTTGATCTTAAAGGTCATGGCCTTGTCGATCTTGACTTTCAAGAAAGTCACCATATGCGACGGCGTCAAACCGTCAAACACAAGGATCATGCGATCTCCTTCAACCAATCCCTGGTTATTCGCGGGATCCGCCGCCGCTGAGCCGCCGGCGGGAATATTGGCATCCCATTGGAACTGTCCTGTGACGGCCCGAACGATGATGGGGTTGGTAAGCTTGTTTTCAAAGACGCATAGAAAAGGCATGGTAGACTCCTGCAAGTTGAAGATATTGATTTTTGGATGATAATGGCCGCTTTATGGAATGCAATCAAAATCCCTCTTCGGAGCGGCAGGCCGTTGTTGGCGGCCCTCGCAGGGCTGTAGAGGTCATTCCTTTGGGACACGCAGTGCTGCTATTTGCTGAATGTGTGCCGGCGTCGTTCGGCAACAACCGCCGATGAACCTCGCTCCGGCTGCCAGCCAGCGGCTTGCGGCCGCGGCCCAGTCCCAGTCCTCTCCGCCTCGCCAGACATGTTCCTTTCCATCCCAGACGCCGCCCAGGTTGGGATAGGCCAGGAGCGGCTTGCGCGCCACGCCGGCGACGGATTGCAACAGGCCCTCGACAAACTGCGGGGCGGTGCAGTTGACCCCGAACGCGACGGCATTTGGGCAATGATTGACGATCGCGGCACACGCGGCCAGGGTCTCGCCGTGGCTGACCAGACTCTCATTCCGGCAACTGAAACTGAACCAGGCGGGCGTGCGTGGGAAGTCTTCGAGCAGGCGCACCAAGGCCTCGGCTTCGGCCTGGCAGGGGATCGTCTCACAGGCGAGCAGGTCCGCGCCGCTGTCGGCCAGAGCTTCCAAACGCGGCCGATGCCAGTCAATCAGTTGTTGGACACTGAGTCCGTAGTCGCCGCGAAACTCCGATCCGTCGGCGAGGAAAGCGCCGTAGGGACCGACCGATGCGGCCACGAGTTTTGGTCCTGCTTCCCGAGCCAGGCGCACGCTGAGGCGAATTGCTTCCACCGTTTGTGCGCGTTCCAGGCCGCGCCGCGCGAAGCCTTCGAAGCTGAGCTGGTACGTGGCAGTGGTGACGACATCCGCGCCGGCAGCCACGTATGCCTCATGGACCTGGCGAATCAGCGTCGGATTTTCCAACAGCAGTTTGGCAGACCACAGCGGATCGCGAAGGTCGGCGCCGCGCCGCTCCAGCTCGGTGGCCAGGCCGCCGTCGAGAATGACAGGGCCGGGGCCGAATTTCTCCCAGAACGGTATGCTCGCAAGGCCTGGCGCCATGAGCCACTCCCGTTTTAGCAATTGGATACTGATGAAGGCACAGCTCACTCGCTCTTGTTGGCCGCATACCCCCGCCACACCCATTCAATAGCATGCGGCAAAAATTGCGCCTGGGCATTGTTGATGCTGTGCCCAGCATTTCGGCAGAAAAGATACTGGTACTCATAGCCCTTGGCTTTCAGCACCTTGGCCATGCGGTGGTTGGCCTCGACCCAGTCGTGCATGCCGTCGCGCATGACGTTGGGGTTCAATAGATCTTTGTCTCCCACGGAGATGAAAATTCGCAGGGGCTTCTTCTCGCTTTTTGGAATGAGCGTCTCGTGAAAGTCCCAGGCGCCGCCGGGCGTCTCGGGGTTGAAGGGCCATTGCTGATTAACAAACGTACCTGAAGTGGTCAGCACGCGATGGTAAAGATTCGGGCGATACCAGGCCATGATGAGTGCGGCCGATCCGCCGGAGCTGTTGCCCATGGTCGCGCGACCATCGGGATCTTTGGTCAGCTTGACCTCACAGTTTTTCTCCACGCGCGGCAGGACCTCGGCTTCGATGTAGTCCGCAAAGGCTCCGGACATCGTGTCGTATTCCTTGCCGCGCTCGCTGCCCTGGGCGTCGCCGCCGCCGTTGGCGACCCAAATGACGACGATCGGGGGTATTCGCTTCTGCGCGATCAAGTTGTCAAAAATGCGCAGCAACTCCGCGTTCGGTTTGCCGCCAGGACCATCGTGGCAGACCATGAACGGCGCTTCGCTGCCCGCCACATACTGACTCGGGATGTAAACGGTAATCTGACGCTTGTAGTCGATGTTGTTGGTTTCGACGATCAGCGTCTTGGGGTTCTTCGGATCGACCTTCCCGAAGGCCTTGCGGGCAATCCCTGGATTGAAGAGTTTGGTCTCCTTCGAATTGATGGTGAATTGTTTCACCTTCCCCTGGGGGACGCCTTGGGCCGACTTGCGCTCTTGGGCCGGTTTGTATTCGGGGCCGATCACAAAATTGTCGTACGCATCCAGCGGCGGATTCTCGCCGGCTTTCAACACCTTAAACGGTGGCGAACCGGGGTCATCAAACTTACGCACCGGCGGTTGCGCAAATGCTGTTCCCGCAAACAAAAACGTGCAGGCTAGAATGGTTGCCCAAGGCTTAGACATGAGATATCCTCGTAAATCTGGTGGACCGAATGCTGTGTCAAGAAGTTCATTTGAATCATTATGGAGAATGCACGCCACAGCCCAGGCTGCACGGTCGTCGGCCCGCTCACTGCGGTAAGTCGCCGGCCAGCGTCACGCGATGCATGACTCGGCGGAATCCGTGATAGTCGTTGATGGGGTTGTGCTGGACGCAACGATTGTCCCAAAAGGCGAGCGAGCCAGGCTGCCAGCGCGCGCGGCAGGTGAACTCGGGACGGACCTGATGCGCGAACAGGTAATTGAGAAGAGGCTGACTCTCCTCAATGGTCCAGCCCTGAAAGTGAGTCGTATGGGCGGCGTTGACGTATAGCGCTTTCTGGCCTGTCTCGGGGTGCGTGCGGACCACCGGGTGGGTTCCGACGAGCACCTTCAGCTCGACACCTGCCTCGCGCAGGCGGTCCTCGCGGGTGCGCGAGATTTCCGCCTTGGCCGAGCTATTGACACCCACCAGACCATTGAGCGTCTTTTTCAGTCCCTCAGAGAGAGTTTCATAGGCCAAATACTGGTTGGCGAAGAGAGTGTCGCCGCCGTAAGGGGGGACCTCGACTGCGTAGAGCACGGTGCCCAGCGGCGGACATTCCAGATAAGTGGTATCGGAGTGCCAGACCCCGCCGAAATTGACCTTTTCGTGCTCCAGCTTAGTCACGGCAATGACGTGGGGATATCCAGGCAGCCCCTTCATTTGCGGATACTCGGTGGGCTGGCCGAACAGTTCCGCGAAGGCGACCAGTTCGGCCGGGCCCAGTTGCTGGCGGTGAAAGAAGATCACCAAATTAGCGAGCAGGGCCTGGCGGATCTCCCCCACGATCTCGGGGGCCAGGGGTCGCGCCAGGTCCACCCCCTGCACCTCGGCGCCAAGGGCGCCAGCAACGGGGCTGACCTGGACGTGGCGATACATCTTGTTTTCCCGCACGGTACACCTCGGGGAAGTGGAACGCGGATGCCGTTCGCTCGCCAGGTGCTTAGTGGAATCTGAAGAAGTGGTAGGCCAAGCGGCCGGCGCATACGGTTTGACGGCGGGACAACTACCCCCAAGGGGACTCGAACCCCTGTCTTAGCCGTGAGAGGGCTATGTCCTAGGCCACTAGACGATGGGGGCCGGACTGATGTTGTTTGTAACCGCTGGGCGCGGTTTCGTCAAGTTGACAGACAACCGTTATGTGGACACATAGTTGCCGCTTTGGTTCGGAATTATTCTTGAAGTTTCTTCATCGCTTGGTTGAACGCGTCTTCGAGATCCTTCAGAGCACTCAGTTCCGACTGAAGAGACAGGCGTTGTTCGATGCTTAATCGGTCGCCGGCTGCGCACACTTGGGCCATCTCGTCGGCAAGCTTCGCAGCAGAATGGAAGTATGGCAGGCCGGCTTTGAGCGCGTCCGGCAATGCAGGATGGCCGGTAAAATCCGGTTTCTGGAACCCCTGAATGTACCTTTCCAGCACCGCTTTGTCATTCTGAAAGCTCTTGGCCAACTGGGCTGCCCTTACGGGGTCTTGTTTCAAAGACGAGCCATTTAACACCTTCCCCAAAGCGCGATTGCGCGCATAAAAGGCCGTTTCGCCGGCATCGTACAATTGTTTGGCGAGTGGGGCCGCTTTTATCACTTGTTCCAGTTTTTTATGCGGAGATGGTTTGGCCTTGGCGTCAGGCTCTTCCTCGGTATTTGCGTGCCGTCTCGCTTCGTTCATGAGCCGAAGGGTCTTGACTTCAGGCAAATCGCCGCGTTTCATTACCGGCGTGTAAAGCAAACATAGCCCCACAATGACCATGGCCGCTGCTCCCACCCAGCCGAGCCAGCGGCGCTGGCCTGTGTCAAAACGCGCCATGCAAAGTGGGAACGAGATGACTGCTCCGGCAATTCCGCCACCGGCGTGCCCGGCCAGGCTGACATTGGGCAAGAAGCTGATGACGGCGATCAGCACGACGTTCATGACGATGTTCTGCCGCCACGCCCT
>DASRAT010000662.1:0-11281 GCA_035638015.1 Gemmataceae bacterium
CTTGCTTTCCTGCACTCACCTTGAGGGAGCACAGCTCCACCGTGCCCACCGTCGTCTTCCACGAGGCATCGCCTAACTGCTTCGTGAGCTTTGACGTGATTTCGGTCTGTCGCAGTTCGGCGTGGCGTGAAGGCAGAGGAGTTCGGAGCACCACATAGTTTTCCCGAACTTCAGCGCCATTGATGTCGATTCCTCGGTCGCGAAGCAGCGCGAGTACTTTCGTGTGATCCTTGTCCGCGAGCTTTCCCGTTCGCAGCAACTTGAACTGCGGAATCACTTTTTGCTCGGCGCCGTTTTTGTTCTCGGTACGGAAACTGTAGGAGGTGCCTTGCCACTGCTCGATGGAGTTTTTTCCAGAGCGCAAGGACTCCGGATCGATCCCACGAATGCTCAGCTTTGTCTGTTCGTGAATCGATGACGGCAGTTCGAATCGCTTCTTGAGCAGGTAGGGATTGCCGCCCGAAACTCCGCCGGCCATTGTGTGTACAGTAGCCGACTCACCGAAGTTGAAGAAAGGTCGGGAGGAAATGATCGGAAGCGATTCGGTGTTTGATCCTTTCGCTCCTTTATCAAAGAACTTCGCTGCCTTCCAATCGTTGAAATGCAGATCAGTTTTATTCCCAGCCCAGTCAGGAAACCAAGCCTTGTTATCAGCGTTCACGCCGTTGAGGAAAGCGAGTCGGCTCTCGCTATTCTCCGCAATTAGCCAGCTGATAAGCAAACTCCATTTCATATAGCAATTCAGTCGCTGGTATTGAGGTTCAAATGCGGCGATTGAATCATAGTGATCATTCCACCAACCGAGCACGGCGTCATCAACCGCGGTTGGCGGCATTTCGATCCCGGGAAAATAAGGGTCGGACGAGGCAGCGAACAGCCGAGTGGTATCCCGCGAGAAAAGGCACGATTTTCGCCCTGGAGCCAGAGCATAGCCGCGGTCTTCAGGGCCGAACCAGAGACGAGTGTTAGACTGGAACTTTCTCTGTTCGCGGTAGATCGGCGATTGCCCACCCTGGGCATACGATTTGAAATCCTCGACAAGGACTTGGTCGTCTCGCGCAAGCTCAGCTGGATTCCAGAGGAAATTGAGACCAGCCCAGAACTTGGCGATAAGGTCGGTGAAGAACAGAATCATTCCGACCTCAGTTCCTTGCAAGTCGCCATCGTAGCGCGCCGTTTGATATTCCAACATCTTTACTTCTTTGTCTAACTTTCGAAACAACTGCGTGTCGCTAAAACTCTTGCTCGATTTGAGTTTTCCAAGCAGGATCATCAAATCATCGGCATTGCGCTTTTTGAATCCTGCTTTTGCGGCCAGAATATCTGACGTGGTGATCGGGGCGCCAGGTTGCTGCGCGCGCGCTGACAGTTCCAAAGCGGCCTCCGAGTTGAACCAATACGCCAGAGCCTCAAAGTCGAAAGTAGGGTCCAGAGAGAAGCCTGTGCCATCTTTCAGAACTGCGGTTCGAGCGGCGGCCAGATAACGCGCATTTAATTCATCCAGTTCGCGATTCTTTTGCTTAAGGAACGCGTCGACTTCCTGCTTTATCTTGAAGTCCTCGGTTAGTTTGGGAACAGCGGGCTGATCCCACTGTCCAAGATCGAAATTCGGGTCAAACCGGTAAGGCAATTTACTCTTAGGGACCGTGGGCATGATCAGTTGGTTTCGATACTTGTCTTCCAATTCTTGGGCAATCCTCCGCCAGCGATCGTTGAATTGATCAAATTCGCTTTGCCATTTGGCATCAAATGCATCGCGCGTTTTTTTCAAAGCTGCCTGGGCCTTCCAAACGACGGCGATATCTTCGACGCGCAACCCCGTGTACGCCTTCGCCACGTGCTTCCGCCCGCCAAGCGTCAACCGCCCAGCGGCAATCGAGGCGTAGGTTACATAGTCCGTATTGGCAACGAAGGTCGCAAACTGCTGAATGTTTTCCGGACTCTCCTCGTGGTAGCCGAATACGTGCGAAAAGGCCTCGACGCCAGCCAATTCGGCTCGGCGCGTGAGGCAAGCCGAGCGCGAACCAGCCTCAAGCTCGTATTCAAACGGCGTGATCTTCGTCGGTTTCTCCCCCGTTGCCTTGCGATATTCGTCCGCAATGATCGCGATGTGCTCTCGGTACCCATGAACATTGGACTTCGGCACGACAGCAATCAAATGGCCATTCTTGAGGTAAAGCGAGCGTGTGACTCCATGCTCATAGTTGCCGGCTCGGCGCAGGAAACCTCGCCTGACTGACGGCAGATCGTAGAGTGCTCGATTCATCTCGTCAGCAGTGAGACCGGTTTGCGGCGCCACAGCGTAAAGCAGCCAATCGCGAAGTTGATCTTCAATCTCGCGGCGAGTCATGGCCGTCGAGTCGACATCATCCAAGACGAAAGATACGAGTTGTTTCTGGTCGAGCGGAAAATTGGGAAATTGTTGCCCCGAATTAGCTTCGGACCCAGCTTTCGCCGCAATGGGAACAGTGTCATTCGGAATCGAGGGTGCCTTGAGTGTCGGGCTCGGACCTGGCGAACGCAAAGCTAGCGCCGCGAGAAGAACGAGTCCTGTGAGCAACACGGCAAGCGTCGCGAGAGTGAAACCTCTTTTCATGACGGATCTCCTCAATCGGTCAGTATTGCGTTCAACGCCTGGAAACGTCGTAGTCCTTCCCGAGTGTCGGCCTCGTCGGGCTGCTGACTAAACCAACGAGCAAACGACTCGCGATAGGCTTTCTGGACTTGTTTGGTTCGGACATCTGCGTCGCCCGCGGGCGTGGCGGCGAAGAACGCCTCGGCAGCCTTGATCGCGTCAGCATCATCCATCGCTTGAACGGCGCGTTGCAACTGGCCAAACGCCGCATCGCGTTGGCGCTGACTTGGCCAGAACTCGGCATCCTTAGCTGCTTTGATAACTTCGGGTTTACGTGGATCTTTTGCATCATCTGAATGAGCAGCCAGAAAATTGTCACTTGCTTTTTTTACTTCGCTTTCATCTTTGGCGCGCACGCTCTCGACTAGCTTCTGAAAAGCCGCATCACGGAGATGACGGTTGCGCCATTCGGCGAACTGCTTTGAAACGCCAACCACCGTCAGCGTACGACCGTCTGACCGGAACCAAGGTGGATTTGCCAAGAAATCATCTACGGCTTGTTTGGCCGCGTCCGCGTCAAGTTGTTTTGTTGCGCCTTGGAGACGGGCAAACGCCTCGTTGCGCTCTTCTTGGCGCTGACGATCAATAATCCAGCCCGCAAGACCAATTACCAATACAATTGCCGCCGCGACGGCCAGTGCTTTGAGCCCGAGTTCTCGTGAACTGAACAACCACAAGTCGAAAGGGCCGTAATCAAAAGACTGTGTTGGCGTCGTGGGCGTGGAGAGGTGCGGAGCACTGCCGTCGAGAGTGGCTGGCGCCGCAGGACGCAGCAACGCTTCCATGATCCCATCCGAACAAATTCGGTCCCAGTTCAGTTCAGGTCGCGCTTTCTTTGAGTCCTTCAATGCAGTTTCCAGACTTGGCGCGTCCGTGGGATTTTTGCGCTGCAACAATTCCGTGGCCGCCAAAAGCTCAAGGGCACGTGCATCCCAATCTGCGCTTGGAGCTCGCAAATCAAGCCGGAACCATAGCTGACGCGCCTGTGCCAGGCGCATCGCGCTTGCGATGCTTTGCATTCGGGACTGGCGTACTTGTTCGCGCGGCTTGAATCCTGCATCGGCTTCGGCGCACAATGCTAAACCGTCAGCATTTAGTGACGTATGCATCATTCGGCCTCCGACGTAACGGACGCCGACCCGCGAACGGATGACATTCACTTCGCTTTGAAGCCGATTGAGCTGGAGCTCTATTTCGTGACGAACGGTGCTTGCTTCCTGCCAATGGGGCCGATATGCCAAAGCCAGTTCGATTTCCGTGAGCGCTTGTGAAGAGCGCCCGGCGCTGGCAAGCTTGATGGCGCGAATGTAATGCGCGTTCGCGAGGAATTCATAGGAGCCAATAGCGTAGGGAAACGATCCGCAAAAACGCTCCAGAGCTTGGATGAGCGATAACAGGATCGCCGCTTCAGCCAATGCCGCATGACCCGTCGAATTTGGCTTGATCTTGGCCAATACTTCCAAAAAAAGAATCTCGGCTACTATGTCTTGGTGAGGTAGATGGTTCGGAAATCTCCCCACAAGCTCGCGTGCAAGGACTTGAGCTTTACCCCAGTCGCCGCGACGCTGGTATTCCTGAATCTGTGCACGCGCCGGTTCGCCTATTAGCACAATTTTGCTGTCAAGGGAGGCACCGGTTACTTGCAGCAACTCAAAGAGGTGCGTTACGTGGTCATACGCCCGGTCAGTTGGTGGCAAATCGGCGCGAATACGGCCGTTGTAAAACGCGCAATGGGTATCAACGAGTACCTCGTTGATAAATCGCGTCCGAAGCTCGTCGGGATTGCTTAGGATTGTCTCGCCGACCGCTTCCTTCAGCTGCGCCGCGAGGTCGGACCACGCGGGTGCCTCTTTTGGGATCGCGTTCAGTGATTGTCTCACCTCGTACCAATACGCATCGGCGCGGTTAAATCGACCACTTAATTCAGCTTGCACGCCCTCGCGGTGCATCTCTAATAGGCGGCGAAAAACAGAAAAGTCTGAAATGAACCACCCGAGTCGTTGACGAAATGACCACTGACATTGTGCTAATCGCAATGCCCATCGACCAGCGCGTTGATCCACAGGTAAGGTTGCGTCGTCAAATTGACTAACAGAATAGAGATGCTCGTCGATGGCCGGAAAAACTCGAGCCGCATCGGATCCTAGTCGTCGAATGGGCGTGTTCATGGGCGAAATCCTAGTACGGATGAATCTAGAGTGTAGCGACTACCAACGGAAGTAAGCCTGCACCAATACTCCACACAAAGCGCGTTATGGACTGCTCTTCCAGCAAAGGAATCAGGATGAAGGGCACCTGTAGTCGATGGACCCACTTCTTCTGCTATTTGATTACTCCACAAATCTCCAATTTACCCATCACCAATTGAGGGATTTTGAGGCTGCATGTGCAGCTGAATGCAACTCAGTCGAACGCAATCTCGTTAAATCTCCAGGCAATTACGAACGGAGCCACCATCGCCTGGGAACGGCGACATCAAAGGCGAGGGGACGCAAACGATAACGATGGGCGAAGTGAGGATTGGAACGCGCAGGTTAACACTGGTCAAGAGAAAAAATGGTCAGGACCGAAGAAACTTGCGACACGCCAGGGATTCGACAAGAAAAGTGCGTGAACTACAAGGTTTGGCTAGCATGAGCCGCAATCCCATTCAAACCGCCGCTAGAGGGCATGCGGGAAGATTGGCCGCCGCTGTGAACGTGGACTGCCAGGGAGTCGAAATCATGCCCGTGGTCACACTCCTTGACGCATTGACTTGGCCAAACGCAGGATTTGGTCTCGCATTTCGTCGGCAGATACCCGCTGACCGTGGCCGGGCAACGGGGCGATAAACCACACCGAGGTCATGAATGCCGGCACCGGGTATTTGGCAAGAAGGTGATGGGCCAGGGAAACGAACTGCGGAAGCAAGTTCTTCGGGGGTGCAGCATCTGTTCCTGGACCAGGTCGCGCAGGCCCTGATCTTTGCGAAAGCGCGAATGTTAAGCCTTGGAGTTAAGGCCGGCACGTTCTGTTGATCGACGACAATGATCCCTGCACGGGCCATCCCGCACGGCAGCGCGAACAGGACCAAGATCGAGGAGGTTAGAAAACGATACATGAAACTGGTCCGCCACGGGATTCTCCGTTTGCACCTTCGCTCTCATCTTCCTACGCTTCCTGTCGGCCATTGGCCACCTGAGCAACCACCGGCCGGTTGCTGCGAAAGCTGCGCTTGATTGTGAATACATACGCGTTGCCGGGCCGGCTTGACTGACAGCTGTTGGAGCGAAGTAGGCGGCAATATCACTGATCCCAGCCAAAAGCGATGCAAGCCCCGACCCAGGCGAGGAACACCAGCACCACAATGGCGTATTGACGTGACTTGGCGCACCCGGCTGAGGATCGGTTTGATTGCGGTCATCAGTGTAGCAGATGACGCATTAGAGCCGCGTGAAAACGTGAAAGACGTGTTAGCCCGCGAACCGTTCAAGAATGGGAGCAGGGCCGCGCCGTCCTGTCGGGGCCATCACGGGCCTTGCTGGTGGTCATCGACCGCGAGCCGCAGGTGGTACGCCGCGTGTTGGTAATGGGGGCGTGAAAAGGTGGCAGGTTTACACCTTTTCTTTTCCCCCTCACGTTTTCTTTTCCTTTTGCATTTCTGTCCCCTCTGTGCGCCCGCGACAAACTCGCCACGAACGAGCAAAAAGGACCTTGACTGTCCAACACCTGCGTACCTTCTGACGAGCGGACTCCTGTTGATTCCGCAAACGGCGGCGGACCTGTTTCGACAGGTCTCGACGCCGGATCTAATTGAACTTTTTAAGGCTCACATAAATATAGGAGTTTTCTCATGTTCGGATTCGTCAGCAAATGGTTCTCTGGCCAAAGGACGCCGGGCCGCAAAGCCACCTACCAGCCTCAATTCGACGACCTGGAGAAGCGCGAGCTTATGACGGTGTCGCCCTTGGGCGCGTTGTTGGGCACGACCGCAAACTACAAGATCACGCAGGTACCCACGGCCGCCGGCCTGGCGCTGATCAACAGCCTTCCCGACCTGACTGTTCGTGCCACGGCCCTGGGGGATTACCAGGACGGTGTCATCTCGCGCAATGACATGATCGATATCTTCTTCAAGGGGAGTGTTGGGTTTACCGACCTCACCAACGCCGCGTTGAGCAGCATGCAAACCCTGGTAAACAACGGCACCACGGTGCGCATGCCCGATTACGTGCAGTTCCTGGCGACCAAGTCGCTGCACGGCCCGTACTATCCGGTGGGGAGCAGTCCGACCGCCCAGACCCTCAAGTCGAATGTGGACGACTTCTTCCTCGGCCTGAAGCACCCCGATGCCGGCAGTAACGCTTATTTCCAGGTCAATAAGCCGCTGTGGAACAGCAGTCCCAGTCCCAAGGACGTGTACCAGACTATTTACCCGAAGACGAATTGGCTGCTGACAGGTCTGGAAGAAGTGGTCTCGCGCAACCGCGCCGACATCACGAGCATGTTCATCGACAACGGCGACGGGACGTGGACCGTCCGCTTCTACCGCATGAACGATGTCAAGGTTCCTATGTGGGTGACCGTGGACAGATCCCTCCCGACCGGCAACGGCGAAGAATTTGGCGATACGTCTCATTCCGGCGTGCTGTGGGTGGCCCTGGCCGTCAAGGCTTATGCCCAGGCAAACGGGTACGGCGCCTCTACGGTGCAGACGGTCGATCCGTTTGTAGGGGGGACCGGCTGGTCAGGGAGCTCCTATAAGGCCCTGGGATTGCTTTCGACCGCGCCGGTGGACTACGCTTTACCCAACCCGACATTTGTTTCCCAGTTCGTCAAGGGCCTGGACGGTTCGGGCAGCTATGGCGGCAGTTTGACAGGTCAATTACAGTGGGCTAGGCAGGATTGGTTGAAAGGCCAGTCCGTTTCCCTGCTCACGCGTAGTGACGCCAGCTCTTTGTTCTACCCAGCTGGTGGGACACAGCCCCGCTGGTACGCCCTCGTGAACTATGTCCCGGATGCCGCGTGGGACGGCCGGTATACCGTGACGGAGGACGGCAAGCGCTACATCGAAGTGCCCGGCAAGGTGCTTGCGGACCACTTCAATCTCGTAGCGAGCAGCACCGGCAATCCGGCAACCGTGCCGATGTCCGCTCCGTATGCCGCATCCACCATGCAGCTCTTCCAGGTGACCCCGCCGCTGCAGACACTCGCGGCGCCGACGTCGCTGATCTCCGGCGGAGTCTTCCAGGTTCGCGCCGAGGTCACGCCGGTCAACACGGTGGAAACCAGCCTCAATCGCACGGTGACGCTCGCGTCGAACACAGGCGCGTCCGTCGGCGCCCTCGCCCCGCGGACCCTCACCCCGCCCAAGGCCGGCGCCTCGAAGCTCCAGGCCATGAGCGCGGGCGTGCTCGACTCCTTGTTCAGCGCCGATTGGCAAGGTTAAGGGTGGACAAAAGGTGGCGGGAACCGTTTGTGAGAACGGTTCCTGACACCTTGCGCTCCAAGAGTAGGTGCAGGGTCGCGCCATCCCGTCGGGGCTGTCACGGGCCTTGCTGGTGGTCATCGACCGCGAACCGCAGGCGGTGCGCCGGGCGCCGGAGATGGGGCCGTGAAAAGGTGTCAGAAATCGCTTTCAGAAACGGTTCCTGACAACTTTTTCTTTGTTCTTAATCAAAATCGGCGAAGCCGTGGTCTATGCTTCGAATCAGTGGTCCACGTTGGTGAGGTATCTGGAGGACGTCCGCTTGACCATCGACAATTCGCCCGCCGAGCAAGCGATCCGCCCGCTCGCGGTCGGCCGCCGCAACTGGCTGCAAATCGCCGGCGACGGCGGCCTGCCCAGCGCCGCGGTCTTGCTCAGCATCGCCGCGTCAGCGAAACGTCATGCCGTCAACGCCTGGGTCTACGTCAAGCACCTGCTCACCGAGTGCGTCGCGCGGCCGAAGGCCATGTGTGGCCCACGTCCCCTGGGGCGTGGCCGTCCGGTGCCGGGCGTGGAAGTCTCGTTATTGTTAGTCACAGGCCCAATCTTCAAGATGCGGCGGGCAAGGAATTCGGCGACGTTGCGGAGGCCGAGGTTGTCGTATTTGAGCCGCTTGGCGAGGGCAAATTCAAGACCATTGCACGTGTCACTACGCCGTCCACTTGGACGCAGTGGGCCAAGTAGGACGTGCGCCATGCCATTGGTTGGCGACTGTGCAATGCACAACCCAGTCCGACACATCGAGGGCAACTTGCCTGTTGTCGTTGCCCGCTCCGGTCGGATCGACGTCGGATCGACGAGTGTCACGTAGTTTAGAAGCAAGTCTTTGGCCACCCGGTAGCGGATCGGCCCAACCGGTATGAACCGAGGCTCAAGAAACGTCACCCGAATCACTATGGCTACCTCCTGGCCGGATCGACTGACCGCGGCGATCCTGGAAATGGAAGGCGGGAAGTGTGAGTATGTGCGTGTGGCGGGGCCAGCGTATTTGAAAGCAATGAAAGGCGACTGAGCTCGCTCAGGTGCCCATCGCAGTCAAGCGTTCCCGGGCGTATTTAGCCCATTTGCTTTGACAATCTTGAGCCAAATAGGACTGCCACTGCGAAGCAGCACCGGCCAGGTCGCCGATGCTGTCAAGCAGATCAGCAAGGTTGTATCTGGCGTCGGCATAGCCTGGACTTAGCGAAATCGCCCGCTCGAAAGCAAATATGGCGTCGCTGTGCTTGCCAACCTCACCCAGCACTATGCCCAGGTTGTTCCATGCTTCCGCAAAGGAACGATCCAATTCCACGGCTTGGTAATAGCGTTCAACCGCCTGTTCCTTGTTCCCCAGACGGTACAAGACATTAGCGAGGTTGAAGCAAATCACCGAGTTTGGCCCACCCCTCAGAAGTGCCTGTCGAAAGGCTTCGCTGGCCTTGTCCAAGTCCCCGCCTTCCTCATGATCGCAGCCCAGTCCGAACCATTCATCAGGCGTGGCTTCGGGTTGGGGCAAACTGAGTGTCGGCTCCGCTACCGATTCGTCAAAGTCAAAGTGGCGCTGGCCGGTTGGCTCGGCTAATCCATCCTCCAAGCGCACCAAAAGCTCCCCGTTGCCTTCCAAGACTGCCAATTGAAGCAAAGGCTGCTCAACTCCTGGCAGCCACGTTTGCAACTGGCGCATGCTCTGCCGCAATGTGTAGGGTTTGACGCCCGCTTGAATTAACTTGCAGAGGGACTTGGCGCTGACGACCTGGTCGTAATCAAAATGACTGATGCCATTGAGGTCTTTTGCCGGATGAAGCAAACCCGTTTTTACCCACCTGCGCAGGGAGCTGCCGGAGATCTTCAGAATGCGGCTGAGTTGTGCCGTGCTGTAGAGACGCTGAACTTCTTCGTGGTGTAACCCGGAACCGATGCGCGCCAAAAGGTCCTCTTCGGACAGGACTTCAATGGGAGAGCCAGAGCGCTTTAGAAGCTGAGCTTTGCGAAGATGCGACGTCAGGCGTCCATCCTTCTGCAGCGGCCAGCCGTCTTGGCCCACAATCAGATAGGCGGTTTGTCGGTTTACGGTTGGCACACACCGGCCGCCGTGTGCCTGGATCAACTCCGCGGCCTCGGTTCTGGTCAATGAAGCCAACCGCCCGGTGACGGCGACTTGTTTGTCCTTCAGGAATTCCATGTCCGCCATAGTTTGCTTCCTTCTGCGCCCTTTCCCTGATCCAGAGATTATACAACGATCAAACGCTACGTCGTCTGGTGAACAAGCGTGCCAGGCGCTCCAGACATGAAGGCAAATCAATTGCTGGACCCAGAACCGGTTTCCAAAGATCGCCCACGGTGTCCAGGCGCTTGGGCATCGTTTTCATGGTGAACTTGGACGGATCCAGTCCACGGCGAACTTCTGCCCACTTGAGCGGTGTTGACACCGTGGCGCCGGGATACGGTCGGACACAGTAGGGCGATGCCAGTGTCTTGCCTTTGCCGTTTTGAACGTAATCTAAGTAGACTTGCTTTTGGCGGCTGTTCGGGCTGCGGGCCAGGCTCGTCAAACTGGGCAGCCTGGCGTTGACAATACGTGCGATCAGTTCCGCAAAGTGCTTGGCGTGGTCGTGCGTGTATTTGGCCCCGAATGGAATATACACATGCAAGCCGCGCTTGCCGGAGGTTTTGCAGCACGCGTTGATTTCGGCCTGGTCCAACACCTTGCGGAGCATTTGAGCTGTATCAACGACCTGGTCAAATGCAATGTCCTCGGGATCGAGGTCCAGCGCAACGTAATCTGGCCGGTCCAGGTTGGTGATCCTGCAGTTCCAGGGATTGAGTTCGATGCAACCGAGGTTGGCCAGGTACAGCAGCGTGGCTTCGTCCTGGCAAAGCACGGTTTGAGCGGTCGTGCCGTCCGACTCGGAAGTGATCTCCACCGTTTGTACCCAATCAGGCGGCGGTTGCAGGCGCACGTCCTTTTGAAAGAAACTCTTCCCCTCGATGCCGTTCGGGTGCCGGTTCAAGGACTGAGGCCGGTCCCTCAAGTAGGGAAGGATGAAGCTGGACACATCACGGTAGTAGTGGATCAAATCGCCTTTGGCATAGCCCTCCTTGGGCCAGTAGATTTTTTGCAGATTGGACAACCTGACAGCATGTCCGCCTAACTCTTGCTGCTGGACAACTGGATGCTTGGGCTCCTTCAATTCCGGTAG
>DASRAT010000663.1:0-7841 GCA_035638015.1 Gemmataceae bacterium
TCACGCCCGGCAATCCCAAATACAACGTCCGCGCTCAATTGGCCAAGACCGTGCGCTTCGCCAAGGACGGCAACGAATTCATATGGGGCGACGTGCCGCTCGGGCCCGACGGCAAAACGCCCGACGAATACGCCTGCGCCCACGCCAACAGCAACTTGAGTTGCATGGCCTGTCATTCGTCATGGAATCCCAGTTGTTTCGGTTGCCATTTGCCGCAGCGAGCCAACAAGAAAATGCCGGCCTTGCATAACGAAGGCGATGTTCAGCGCAACTACGTGGCCTACGATTTTCAGACCCTGCGCGACGATGCTTTCATGCTGGCCCGCGACGGCGATGTGACCTGCAATCGCATTGGCCCAGCGCGATCGTCGTGCGCGATTCACGTCGGTTCCTACAACCAGAATCGCGATTCCATTTATGTGCAACAACAAACCATTTCCGCCGAGGGATTCAGCGGCATCGCCTTCAGCACCAATGTGCCGCACACCGTGCGGGGCGGACCTCCACACGGCGCCGATGGCTTGCCGATCGATTCCCACATCTTCCTGCCGGGCCGCAGCGAAACCAAAAGCTGCACCGATTGCCATCTGTCCGTCAAGGAAGACAACAACGCCATCATGGCCCAGCTCCTCATGCAAGGGACCGGCGCCATGAATTTCATGGGCCGCTACGCCTGGGTCGCCGGCGGCGATCATGGCATCTGGAGCGTCATCGTCACCGAACAAGAAGAACCGCAAGCCGTCATCGGCAGCACGCTGCATCGACTGGCGTTCCCCGACGATTTCGCCAAACACGTGAAAAATAACTGGCAACTAACGCAAGCCCACGAGCATCCCGGCATCGACATCGGCGAGAAAATCCTGCATCCCTTGCGCAAACCGGAGATTCTCCAGGTGCAGCAGCGCGGCGAATATCTCTACGCCGCCTGCGGCGAAGGCGGCCTGCGCGTCTTTGACATCGCCTTCATCGACAACAAATCTTTCTCCGAGCGCATCACCACCGCCCCGGTCTCCCCGGCCGGCCAACAGTTTTACGTCCCGACGAAATACGCCGCCGCCGTCGCCGCACCCTGCACGCCAGCACCCGACCCCACGCGCACGCACCGCGACGAAAACCGCGAGGGAAGAGTCCATCCGCTTTTCGGTTACATCTATGTGGCAGATAAATGTGAGGGCTTGATCCTCGTCGGCGCCGGCGTGACCATTGACGGCGATCCGACCAACAATTTCCTCAAGCGCGAAGTTACCTTCAATCCGCAGGGAATACTCAACGGGGCCTGTGCGATCACGATTGTCGGCAATTACGCTTACGTCTGCGCCGATGCCGGGTTGGTAGTTGTTTCTCTCGACAATCCCAAGGAGCCTCGCGTCACCGCCGTCGTAGGCGAGCCGCACATTAAAGGCGCCCACGCCGTCCAGGTGCAGTTCCGTTATGCCTATTTGTGTGACGACGAAGGCATCCAAGTGCTGGATGTGACCAATCTTGCTGAACCAAAACCAGTGAACCGCCTGGAAATGCCCGACGCTCACAGCATTTACCTGTCGCGCACCTATGCCTACGTCGCCGCGGGCAAACACGGTCTTGTGATTCTCAACATCGAAAAGCCGCGTGAACCGCACATCGACCAAATCTACAACGCCGGCGGGCTGATCAATGATTTGCACGATGTGAAATTGGGCATTACCTACGTGAGCCAGTTCGCCTATTTGGCGGATGGCCAGAACGGCTTGCGGGTGGTGCAATTGACCTCGCCGGACACCCCGGGCAATCAAGGTTTCAGTCCACGCCCAACGCCGCAGCTGGTGGCCACGTATCGGTTGCCGCACGGCGGCCACGCCTTGAGTGTCGGCCGAGCTCTGGACCGCGACCGCGCCGTTGATGAGAGCGGCAATCAAATAGGAGTCTTCGGCCGCATTGGCGCCAGGCCGCTTTCGCTGGAGGAAAAGTACCGTATGTTCATGCGCCAGGGCGAAGTGTGGCGCGTCAGCGATAGCCCGACCGATCCATGGTTCCTCAACGGATACAAGTCGCCCAGCAAATAACTGTCAAAACTCCGAATGAAGGAGAGAGCTTATGCTCGTGAAATCTTGTTTGATGTTGTTGGTTGGTTGCTGGCTACCGGGTGGAATTGACTGGCAGCACATCGTGGACAATGCGGCCGAGGGAAATGGTTTTGCGTCACATGCGCCGTCGAAGGCGGTTGTACTGGGTGAATTGCGAGCGGGGATGACCTCCGAAGAGGTCAAGAAACTCTTGGGACCCCCAAGTGGCACAGAGTGTATGTTGGGGTTTTTTTACATAGACCATTACCATTTTGAAGGTTTCATGGTTGAAGTCCACTATGATGATGGGACGTCTGTAGTAACATCCTTCAAGATTATTGCAACACCTTCAACATTGCCATCGGCATTTGGTGGTCCGATTACTGGCAAAAACAGGTGAGAGACGCTTTGCAAATTCAAAAACTCCCAGGGAGTTGTTTCGGTCATTGGAATTTTGAAGATGCTCGGATTTCGGATTTGGGATTTCGAGTTTTGCTGCGTGAATCGCTAGAGTTGCTGCAAATCTTGCGTCCGCGGCAAATCTTCCAGGCTGCCCAAACCAAACAGCTCCAAGAATCGCCCCGTGGTCCCATAGGAGACTTCGCGGTCCTGGGCATCAGCCCGGCGGGCGACCATGACCAAACCGCGCCGCACCAGTTGCCGCAACAGCGCCCCCGACTCCGCTCCCCGCAAACTGTCGATTTCCTGCTTCGTCGCCGGCTGGCGATAGGCGACCAGTGACAGCACATCCACGGCCGCCGTGGACAATCGCGCCTCCCGCGCCGCGCCATAGATCTTTTCCAAAACGCTCCGAAACCTGGGCCGCAGCGTCAGCACAAAACCGTCGCCACGCGGCTGAATGGCATAAGGCCTGCCTTGTTGGCGATAATCCTGGTTGAGCGATTCCACGGCCTCGGAGAACTGGTCACTGGTAAAACCGCGAATGATTTGAGCCGCCCGCGCTTGCGTCAACGGCACGCCCCCCACGAACAGGAGCGCTTCAATGATCCGCCGTGGTGGCGGTGGTGCAGTGGCAACGGCAGAGGATTCTGTTGGCTGCGCCGGCAAGGCGTCGTCCAGGACCGCTTGCTGACCCAGCACCTGCTGGTAGCTGCGACCCAGTTCTGCGGCGTCAGGTACGTCGTGAAGATCATCCATGCCAGGCAAGCCTCAAAGCTGTGCCGAGTGCGGCAAAAAGAAAATGCCGGTCACGAAGGTTCCCGACCACAATACCAAAAAGAGGATGCCCAGCGAAATATGCAGTTTACGATGCCGCTTGAGTCCCGTGTAAAGCATGACGGGCAACACCAGCGCCGACGGCACGGAAAAGCCAAGATGGATATAAAGCGAATCCAGGGCGTCCTGCTTGCTCAGGAAATCTTGCAGCATTCCCGGCTTGAGCACGTGGGCCGTCACCTCAAACCCCAAAAGTGCCACTAAAACCAAAATGAAGAATACCAGATTGATGCGCCCATGCAGCCGATAACGGCCCAGGGCCAACGCCGTCATCGAACACAGCAGCAGCACGGTAACGGTGGCGACGGCGATTTTCAAACCCAGCAATACGTTTTCAGCGGTTAGCACGTTGGTCTCCCTTGCTGTTGTTGTAGGGAGTGCGGCAAGGGAACCCGGCAATCGTCATCGAGTCGGCACGTGCAAATGAATCTCGGGGTGCATCGTATACAGTCGCCATTTCTCGCCATCGTGCACCACAATGCCGCTCGATTTGTTCTCATCGACTGGTTGCAACGGATTGCCGGCGTACTTTTCCCAGCGGATGAGGTCCGTCGAGGTGGCAATACAAGTGGACCACAAACCCGCCTTCGGCCCCGTCTTGGCGGAGCCGTGATAATAGGCATAGTACCGGTCCTGATGTTTGATGATCTGATTCAGCGCGATCAGGTCCTTGTCATACGCGCCTGGCCCCGGCGTCAGCACCGGCTCATCTTGCACATGGGTCCAAACTTTCATGTCCTTGGAAGTGGCCAGCCAAATGCCAAGATCATTGCGCTCGTAAAACAGATGCCACAGTCCGTTTTCGTGCCAGGCCGTGGGCGTGCCGTAAGGCCCCGGCGGAATTGGTGTGCCGTCCTTCTTGCGAATGTCCAAAAGGCCAATCCGCGTCCACGCCAAACCGTCGTCGGACACCAGCAACTGGGCCAGATCATCCTTGCCCTCGGCGAACATCCAGTATTTGCCGTCGTGCTTGACGACCATCATGTCCTCGACCCAGTGTTCCTTGTAAATCGGATTGTTCGGATGCCGCGTCCACTTGATGCCGTCTTTCGACGTGGCGTAGCCGAGCATGCGCAGCCCGTCCTTGGTGCCGTCATAGCCGGTGTACCAGAGTTTCCAAAGATCGCCTTCCTTCATGATCCAGCCGCGTTCACGGATCTTGGCGTCCCATTGCGCCTTGGCTGCCGTGAAGATCGCCGCCTTCTGGTAAGGTGCGAACTTGACCAATTCCGCTGGAAACGGATCGCCAACTGGCCTGGCGTTGCCCGGCCAAAACGGCAATGCCAGCACAACCAGCAATGGCAGCTTGCGAGCGTGAAAAAACATGACCTGAGACTCACGGGTTGGCGTGACTGGATTTGATGGCTTATTGTAGCGGCCCCGCTTAAGATAGGCGCGAATGCCGTACCTCAAGGACTAACACCATGCCCTCCTTCGCCAAGAATTGTAAAGCCACGGTGATCCCCTGCCTGCGTTATCGCAACGCCCCGGCCGCCATCGACTGGCTCTGCCGCGCCTTCGGTTTCGAGAAACAAGCGGTTTATCCCAATCCCGACGGCACCATCGCCCACGCTCAGCTCATTTTCGGCAACGGCATGATCATGCTCGGTTCGGTCCTGGACACCGAGTACGGCCGCATGACGAAGCAGCCCGACGAAATCGGCGGCGCGGAAACGCAAAGCCCCTACGTGATCGTCTCGGACGCCGACGCGGTTTACGCTAGCGCCAAGGCTGCGGGGGCCAAGGTCGAAGTAGACATCAAGGACGAAAGCTACGGCGGCCGCGGCTTTTCCTGCCGCGACCTGGAGGGTCGGCTCTGGAGCTTCGGCACCTATGACCCGTGGGCTACAAGCTAAATCAGCACGCGGAACCCACCTTGGTCGCCTTCAGAATCTCGGCAGCAGCGACGTCGCGACACTGTGCCACATTGTGGTCAGCGCCTGCCGGAGTGTTCACGAAATCCACAATCCCTACGTCAAGAACTGAACCGTGCCCGTCTAAATCAGCATTTCCTCACCACCCCCACCAGTACGCCCAGCACCGTCGCCCCGCTCTTGGGCACGCGAATCGGCTGCATCGTGCCGTTGGCCGGCTCCAGCCGAATCTGCTCGCCGTCCTCGTAATAGCGTTTCAGTGTCACATCGCCGTCGATCATCGCCACCACGCGCTCGCCGTTGCGGGCCGTCGGTTGCTTGTGAATGACCACAAAGTCGCCGTCGGCGATGTGGTCCTCGATCATCGACTGGCCGCGCACCTTGAGGGCAAAGCGGTCGGGCCCGCCGAACAAATCGTTGAACTCCAGCCGATCCTGTTGCTCCACGGCCTCCACCGGCGAACCAGCGGCGACCATACCCAGCATCGGCAGGCCCGAGCCGGTTGGATGGTAATCGACGAGCTGAATCGCCCGCGCCGAGAATCCTTCGCGGATGATGAGCCCTTTTTTCTCAAGTGCCTTGAGATGGCACATGACGCCGTTGGGCGACTTGATTTTGAAACCCAGGCCGATTTCGCGCACAGTCGGGCCGTAGCCGCGGGTTTCGATTTTGTCTTGGATAAACTCGTAGATCTCGCGCTGACGTTTGGTAAGCTGGCTAAAGTCGGGCATGGTGAACTCCTCGCTTGTTGAGTTTCGGTGGCGATTTGGCCGCGGCTCCAACCGTGGCAGTGTATTTTTGGACTAATCGACACAAAGCCCACGTGAACTCAAGTATATTATACGTTCGTACACAATCAAATCAATATTTGCAAGAGGATTTTGTTCAGTTGCCATCAAAAAACCAAGCACTTCGCCCCTTACCGCTGCTTTTTGTCGCTGTGGACCCCAGTGTGGAGATGCCACAACAACCCTCTGGGCCGTACAATGGTGGCAAAGAACGTGCGTCAAGAGTGCTGCCGTGACAAGCTCCACGCCTAGCTCAAATGGCTCAGCCACTGCCTGCCCATTCCATGCCGAGCCATTGACTTTGGCGGAAACGCTGGGCCGTTTTGAGCGTGAGGCACACGTAAGCACCTTCGACACGGGCCGCTATCGTTGCCCGTTTTTCGTTTGGGGCCAGGGGCCGACGCTTGTGTGTGTGCCCGGTCTGGCCGACGACGCTCGAGCCTTCGTGTTGCCGCTGGCCCACTTGAGCCGCCATTTCCGCTGCATCGCCTACGACTGGCCCACGGGCGAGACCGACGGCGCACGCCTTGCTGGCCACCGTCACCCCGAATTTGTCCACGACCTGATCGCCCTGCTCGACCACGTTGGGGCCAAGGAGGCCTTTCCGCTCGGCTACTCGTTCGGCTCCACCATCGCCCTGGAGGCGATGCGCATCCACCCCGGCCGCTTTTCTCGCGGCGTGCTCTTGCACGGGTTCGCCCGCCGTCGCCTGGCGCCCGCGGAAAAGCTGCTGGCCTCCTGGGCCCGTTACTGGAAAGGACCGCTCCAGCGCTTGCCGTTGCGGCGCTGGGTGCTGCACACAACCCAGCGCAGCGCCTTTGCCCGCAAGGAGCCTGACGTTTGGGATTATTACCTGCACCGCACAGGCGCGCAACCAATGGCGGCCCTGGCCCGGCGAGCGTTGGTGCTGGACAACGTCGACCTGCGTGCCGCCCTGCCCGCCATTGGCCAGCAATTGCTGCTAATTTGCGGCGACGCCGACCCCCTGGTCAGCAAGCAATGCGAGACGGAACTGCTCATGGGCCTGCCCAACATCGCCCGCATTGAGCTGGCCGACTGCGGCCACATGGCGATTTACACCCATCCCGAGTTGCTGGCCGAGGTAGTCGCCGAGTTCCTGCTATCGTGACAACCTTGGGAGTGCGGCGACTCATCGGCGCTTTTTAGCGACCGCACTATCAACTTGAAACTTGCCCCAAAACCTGCCAAACGCGCCAAAGGCAATGAAGATTATGCTATGATCGAAGCCGCCGCACTCCAAAGTCGCCAGGTCGTTTGACACGCATCGGAGGGAATTGCCGTGATCGCGAACAAAATGTGCGTTATGGGGCGGATCGCTTTCGTTTTGGCGATTTTGAGCTTTACCGTGAGCGCCGCTCACTTGCAGCAGCCGGCCAAGGGCGCGGACAAGGGCGGGCCGTGGGGCAAGGCGGTGGATGGGATGGTTTGCCGGTTGACAATTGCGCCGAAGCTGACGGTGGGGCAGCCGATTTCAGCGGTGATTGAGATCAAAAATGTTAGCGACAAAACAAGGTACATCATTCGCCATCTCGATTTAGAAACCCGCACGTTCATGTCTCTCGTCATCAAAGGGCCAAATGGTTACCTTCACCAAACGTTGACTAGCACACCGCGTGTAAACGAAAAGAGCTTCATCCAAATTCATCCCGGTGAAGTCAAGCGAATTGAGGTCGTTGATTTAGGATTGTACTTCACCGCGCTAGATGCGTTTTGGGGTATTCCATTGCGCAAACCCGACCATGTGGATACCGGCAAACATGAACTGAAATTCACCTTTCGGAGTCCCAGCTACCAGGGAAATGAATTCCGACGCGATCCACCGCAATTAAAAGCAGGTCTATGGGCTCATGCAATTGATGCCATCCCAGTCACATTTGAGT
>DASRAT010000664.1:0-4103 GCA_035638015.1 Gemmataceae bacterium
CGAGATTCTCGACCACGGCGTGCGCAAGCAGCAAGAGGCGCTCGTCGCCCGCGCTAACCGCGCGGAGAGCGGGGCACAGGTGCCGGTGGTCGTTTACCTGGGTCAGGAAGGATCGTACAGTTATCAAGCGGCCTGCCGGCATTTCGAGTCGCGCGGTGTTGTGACTTTCCGCGGCGGCAATGCTTTCGATGAATTGCTCCAGGCCGTGCAAAGCGGGGCGGCCGATTACGCCTTGCTGCCCATCGAGAACACCACGGCCGGCTCCATTAACGAAGCGTACGATCTGCTGGCCCGCATGAATTTGCACCTCGTCGGCGAGGAAGTGCAAAAGGTTGATCATTGCCTGTTGGCCCTCGACGATGTGCCGCTGTCGTGCATCAAGCGGATTTATTCGCACACCAAGGCCATTGAGCAGTGCACCGATGTTTTACGCACCCTCAAGCATTGCCATGTCGAGACCGTTGCCGACACGGCTACTGCGGCACGCAAAGTTCGCGACGATCAAGATCTGTCCCAGGCTGCCATCGCCAGCGAAGAGGCCGGGCGGGTCTACGGTTTGAAGGTGCTGAAGCGCAGCATAGCCAATCAGAAGGAGAACTACACGCGCTTCGTCGTCGTGGCACGTGCGCCAATGCAGTTTGACGCGCGAATTCCGTGCAAAACCAGCATCATGCTGGCGACACGCCACGAAGAGGGAGCACTGGTGCGCTGCCTCAATGTGTTGGCCAAACACCATGTGAATCTCACAAAGCTGGAATCGCGGCCGAAGCCGCACACGCCTTGGGAATATCAGTTCTATGTCGATTTCGAGGGCAATGTCGCCGATGCCAATGTGCAAAAGGCTTTGCAGGCGCTGGCGGCGGACACCAGTTACTTGCGGGTTTTCGGCACGTATCCGGCACGGACCACCAAGGACAGCCGTGCGGCGGAACCGAATTTCAGCCAGGCTGCGACCGTACCCGCGGAGCCACTGGATGAGCCGAAAGCGCTGCCTGTGATCAAGGACCTGGAAAAGAAACCGTACAAGTTGGCATCGCGGGCCACGCGGGCCAAGGATTCGCAATTCAAAATCGGCAATGTGGTGATCGGCGGGCCCAAGCCGGTCATTATTGCTGGGCCGTGTTCGGTGGAATCGCGTGAACAGATCATGGCCTGCGCCCGCATTGTCAAGGAACTGGGCGGCCACATGCTCCGCGGCGGTTGCTTCAAACCGCGGACTTCGCCTTACGCATTCCAGGGCATGGGTTACGAAGGCCTGGACTTGCTCGAAGAAGCGGGCCGCATTTATGGCCTTCCGATTGTGACCGAGGTGATGCACCCGGCCGATCTGGAACAAGTGGCAAAGAAGGCCGACGTGATTCAGTTGGGCGCCCGCAACATGCAGAACTTTTCGCTGCTCAAGGAAGTCGGCCGCACCAATCGGCCGGTGATGCTCAAACGCGGCATGATGGCCAGCATCGACGAATGGCTGCAAGCGGCGGAGTACATTCTGGCTCACGGCAATCAGCAAGTGATCCTGTGCGAACGCGGCATCCGCACCTTCGAGACGGCGACGCGGAACACGCTCGATTTGAGCGCCGTGCCGGTGGTCAAGGAATTGACGCATCTGCCGGTGATTGTCGATCCCTCGCATGCTTGCGGTGTTTGGCGCTGGATTCCGGCGATGGCCGAGGCGTCGCTGGCATGCGGTGCGCACGGCGTGATGGTGGAGATTCACCCTGAACCGGCGAAGGCGTTGTCAGATGGGCCGCAGGCGCTGGATTTTGATGTGTTTCGGCGGTTAATGCAAAAGTTGGGGCGGCAAATCAATTGAAGCCTGACAGACCTTTGTTTGGATGTTTGCCGTTTGCGGGTAGCGGGAGCTGGCAGCAATGATTACAAAGCAATTGCCAGGCCGACTCCTGGAATTACAGGACGCGATCTACCGTGTAGCTCTCTCCCTTGATGCATTCCTGGTGAACGGGATTCAATACGGCCTGCTCCAGCCGATCGGGACCAGCCATTTTCTCCAAAAGGCAGCCAGTAGCTTACTACGTGACTTGGCCAGCCTCGAAGAACAAGCTTCGCAGGCTGTTGACGATAACAAGATGACAGAAACGCTGGCGGCACTACGAACAAAGTGTCAACAAGTAGTCGATCTGGTGGTTGGACTGGATTCCTTCAGGACTCTACCGCTTCAACAACTGCGAGCCACCGTCAATCAGATTCCAGTCATTCGGGGAGAATGTGCGCAGCTCATTCAGGAACTCGAAGCTGCCTTTCAAACACCGAAGCCGTTTTATCAACCCCGGCCGATGCACTCGGCCGCTGGAGTGAGTGATTTTCTTGCTGATTTAGAACAAGCCTTTGTCAAAGCGTGCAATGGTTCGAACGAACAAAACGAGCATGGCTAGCTTGCAATACAAGGCGGAAACTGACCGCGCTCCAAGGTTTCACTAACTCAGCGCTTGTACTCCGTTACCGTTGTCGCCGACCAGCCTGCCGCTGTTTACATCGGGGTAGGCTAACTCCGGTTGCATTCGTCATCATGGTCAGTTGATATTTGCAGGCCGCTTTCCCAACTCGGGTCCAAGCTTCAACCGGCAAATCCGTTGACGCACCCCTTCCCCCTGGTTACGCTTTATCCAACGCCCGCCCCTCCCCGCCCATCCGAGAGACGCACCATGCTTCCCCGATTGCATTGCCTTGTCGCCCTTCTGCTTTCCTTGACCCTTGCCACTCCCACGTTGGCCGGCGGCGACTGGACCGGCAAACAGGTGATCCTTAAAAAGCCCGGCGTCAAGATCGGCAGCCTGGACCCCGCCGCCAAAGATGTCCCGCCGACCGAGCTGACTCGGCTCACTTACCGCGTCCTCAAGGAACAGGCTGGTTCGCTGCTGGTGCGGCACAATGATGTAGAGGGGTGGTTCCCCAAAGCCGACGCCGTGGTGCTGGACGACGCGGTAGATTATTTCACCAAGCAAATCCAGGCCAATCCGAAGAATGCCCCCGCTCTTACTCGCCGGGCCAAGGCGTGGCAACTGAAGGGGGAGCTGGACATCGCCAACAAGGATTACACCGAAGCGTTGAAGCTCGATCCCACGGACTCCATCCCCTGGAGCGGCCGTGCCTCGATTTGGCTTGGCACAAAGCAATTCGACAAGGCGATCAAAGATTGCGACGAAGCCATTCGCCTCGACCCCAAAGCCGCGGCTGCCTACAACACACGCGGCCTGGCCCACTTCCAAAAAAGGGAGTTTGACAAAGCCGTAAAGGACTACGATAAGGCCATCCAGCTCGAGCCGACCTTTGCACAAGCACACTCCAATCGCGGTTTTCTCTGGGCAAATCTGCAAGAGTACGACAAGGCAATCCGTGATTACGATGAAGCGCTCCGCTGCCATCCCAAGTTTGGGAACGCCTTGAACAATCGCGGCCTGGCCTGGATGGCCAAGAAGGAACACGACAAGGCGATCGCGGATTTTGACGAAGCCATCCAGCTCGATGATCGCTTCGTGTCCGCTTACATGAACCGAGGCAATGCCTGGCTTCAGAAAATGGACCTGGAAAAGGCCACCAAGGATTTCGACAAGGTCATCCAGATCGATCCGAAATTCGCCGGCGCCTACAACAGCCGCGGCATCATCTCGTCGCACAAAAAGGATTTCGACAAGGCCATCGAGGACTTCAATGAGGCGATTCGCCTGGACCCGAAATATGCCACCGCCATCGGCAATCGGGGCCTGGCCTGGTCGCACCAAAAAGACCTGGACAAGGCACTCAAGGATTATGACGAAGCGCTGCGTTTGAACCCCAAGTTCGCCAGCGCTTACAACAATCGCGGCTTGCTGTGGACGGCCAAGAAAGAATATGACAAGGCCATCTCCGACTACAGCGATGCCATTCGCCTTCAGCCACAGTATCCTAACGCCTATTTCAATCGCGGTGTGGCATGGACCTACAAGAAGGACCATGACAGGGCGATCAAGGATTTCGACGAGGCCATCCGCCTCAATCCCAAGGCCGTGAACTATTACGTCCTGCGCGCCGATTCCTTGAAGACCAAAGGCAACTGGGATGCGGCCATCAAGGATTACACAGAAGCCGTCCGCCTGGAGCCGTTT
>DASRAT010000665.1:0-5983 GCA_035638015.1 Gemmataceae bacterium
CGAAATGCGAAAACGCCCCAGGCCACACGCATAATGCCGCTCGAACTGCATACCTAGCACCATGGCGCCGTTCAAGTCCACCGGCTGGGAAAAGTTGAACACCGCCTCGTGCGGCCGTCCCGGTTGATCCGTGGTGGACCAACCCGTGGCCGGCTTGCCGTCGAAACAGAACGCCGCGCCGACCTTGGTCGCCCCAAAGCCACCCTTGGCGTAATCATGCGACGCCCCGCTGAATTTCACCGGCTGGCCGGCGACGGTAAGCGACAGCTCGCTCAGGAAAAAATCGCCCTTGGGGCCTTCATAATAGGCGCGACCAGGCCCGCGGCCCGGCAAGCTCTCATGTGGAAGTGCCTCCAGGCGCAGGGCGGTCACACCCTTCATGTCGAGGTCGAATTTCAGCTCGTAGTTGTCGCTCTTGGTTTGATCGCCGCCCGCCAGGACCGATGCGTCGTCCAACACCTGCAGGTAGGCCATGTTGCTCTTGAGTGTCTTCGGCCGCACGACGGTCCAGGCCACCGCACGGGACGACTCACGTTCGTCCCAGGCGTCAAACGCCTTGTCCAATGCAGCGCGTCCGCCCGGAAAACGCTCCGGCAACTGTCCGAGCAGCTTGGCGATCTTCTGTTCGATCGCCGCCCGCTGTTTGGCTACTGCCGGATCGGGTATTTCGTAATCGGGTTCGTCGGCGTTGTTGAAGAACGCCATCATGCGGTAGAAATCGACCTGCGAGACCGGATCGTACTTGTGCGAATGGCACTGGGCGCACCCCAGGGTCAGGCCGAGCCAGGTGGTGGCGGTTGTGTTGACGCGGTCCACCACGGAGTAGTAGCGGAACTCCAGCGGATCGACGCCGCCCTCCTCGTTGATCATCGAGTTGCGATGAAACCCCGTGGCTATGAGTTGATCGGGACGCGCCCCCGGCAGCAGGTCGCCGGCAAGCTGCTCGATCGTGAATTGGTCGAACGGCATGTCGTCGTTGAGCGCCTTGATAACCCAGTCGCGATAGGGCCAGATGATGCGGGTGCGGTCCTTCTCGTAGCCGTTGGTGTCCGCGTAGCGCGCCAGATCCAGCCAGCGCCGCGCCCAGCGCTCGCCGTAGCGCGATGATTGCAACAATCGATCGACAAGCTTCACATAGGCGTCGGGCGAGGTGTCGTTGATGAAGGCATCGACCTCGCTCGGTGTGGGCGGGAGTCCGATCAGGTCCAACGACACCCGGCGAATTAAGGTGTGGCGGTCGGCCGGGGGAGACGGCTTGAGGCCCTGGGCTTCCAGCCGCGCCAACACGAAGCGGTCGATCGGGTTGCGCGGCCATTTCGCGAGCTCAACCGTTGGTGGCGCCGTGGCGCGAGGCGGCACGAACGCCCAGTGCGGGTCCACCTTCGCCCCCGAGGCCACCCAGCGTTTGAGGATGTCCCTTTGCCCCGCATTCAGCTCCGTGTTGGTGGAGCGTGGCGGCATGATTGTTTTGGGATCATTGGATGTGACGCGGGCGATCAGTTCGCTCTCGTCGGGCTTTCCCGGAACGATGACGCCGTCCGCCTTGACGGGCATGTCGAGCCGAAGGCCCGCCTTGCGCGTTTTTTCATCAGGGCCATGACACTTGAAACAATAACGGGCCAGCAGCGGGCGGACCTCGGTCGTGTAGTCCGGCGCCTTCGGACCCTTGTCCCCCCCCAGCTTCCCCTCACTCTCCTCGAACGCCTCTCCCCACGCAGGGAGAGGGGCAGAGGTGACGGGTAGGACGGGCAGTACCGGTGCGGCGGCGAGGAGCGATAGTATCAGGCCGACACTCATGCTGGAGGCGCGCATGTTGAAGTCTCTACGCGGTGGAACAATGCGTCACGCGGAGCAAGTCCCGGCATTATGGCACCGCGAAGTGGCAAAGCCAACGGAAATTGCCGTGCTCGCTCCCCAATAGACAAAATACACTGGCGGCACCGCTATTTTCGGTAACAAGCGGCAGGGAAGTTTTGCCGCCAGCAGGGCATCAGCGCTAACCAAACACAGCCGTCCACAAGAATTCGTGGAGAGTTGTCGATGATTCAAGTCGGGGCGACAGATTTTGAACCGAATTGGCACAGGCCCATGGCTTGGCAACTGCCGCACCGGACTTCGGCTTGAAAAGTTTGTAGCGCAACGGTCCAACATGCAAATGGCACTAGCTTAAGCGATTTTGCGCTCGGTCAGGAGCTCACCTGGGCCGTCACCGCAGAAACGCCTCGTGCAGTCCGCCGTCCACGGTGATGACCTGCCCGGTCGTCTTGGACAGCCGGCCGCTCAGCAGCAGGAAGAAAGCCTCCGCCTGGTCGGCCGGCGTGATCGGCGACTTGGTCAGCGTTCGGTCGCGGACCCGTGTTGCCATTTGCGTGATGTTCGCGGATAATCGGTTTGCCTTCGGTCTTCTGAACCCTAGAGGTCTGACCATGATTCCCAGTAAATATGGCTTTGGGACAGCGGCGGTAGCAGCATGGGTATGTTTGCCCTTGAGTATGGGAATGCTGGCCGCGGGTCAATCGACTTCGAAAGACAATGGCGGCATTGAGCCGAAAATCATCGCGGCCTGGGAAGCTGCTGGAGCATCTTTCGGTTGGTTCGAGCCAAATGGAATGTACAAGAAACCATCGGCCGCGTCGAGTGCGGCCACCCTGCCGGGATTCGCGTTTATGGGCAAGTTTCCAGACCAAGGGCTTGCTTCTCTCCCCGCACCGTCCGTTTCATTCGGCTTGACTATCTTTGCAACAAAAAAGCTCTCCGACGCGAATCTGAAGGGTCTTGGGACCATGACGCGTTTGCGATGCCTAAACCTAATGTTTGAGCCAATTACAGATCTTGGCATGAAGGAGCTTGGTTCATTGCAGGAATTACAGATCCTGAATGTTCGTGGCGCAGCAATAACAGACGGGAGCCTGAAAGCGCTGGCAGGGCTCACGCAGCTGCGACAGTTAAACCTTATGCAGACAAAAGTGGTCGGCACGGGACTGAAAGAGTTGGCGAACCTGCAAAAGCTAGAGACCCTGGATTTGAGCAGCGCGAAAGTGACAGATGCTGGACTGATAGAATTTCCGGTGTTGAGCGGACTGAAGGTCCTTGTGCTGGAATTCAACGAGGTGACAGATGCGGGACTTAAAGAACTCGCTGTCCTGCACCATTTGCACACGCTGCGCGTCGGCTACACATTAGTTGATGGCACGGGATTCAAGGATTTGTCGGGTCTAAAAGAGTTAAAAGTAGTCAAAAAAGAAGGGTTACCTGTGACCGAGGCAGGGGTAAAGGAGATCGGCCGACTTCGTCAGCTCGAGGAACTGAGGTTTAGCAACAACGATGTGACGGATGCTTGCCTGGAGCATCTCACAGCGTTAAAGAAACTGCGAGCCTTGCAGCTGAACAACACCCGCGTGTCGGACAAGGGGCTCAAATCACTTGCGAGCCTTGAATCCCTGGAAAAATTGGATCTGAGTGCTTCGCGAGTGACTGGAATCGGATTTCGGCAATTGTCGCCCCTCAAGCAGTTGAAGGAAATTCATGTCGTCAATACCCATGTCTCGGACTTGGCACTTCCGGAGCTTGCAGAGTTGAAGCAACTGCAAACACTTGGCTTAAAGGGTACGGATGTGACGGAGGGCGGCCTGGCCACATTGCGGACGGCGCTACCAGAGGTCAAAATTGACCGCTAGGGCGAGTCATCCGGCCCCTCACCGCAAAAACGCGTCGTGCAGGCCGCCGTCCACGGTGATGACCTGCCCCGTCGTCTTGGATAGCCGCCCGCTCAGCAGCAGGAAGAAAGCTTCCGCCTGGTCGGCCGGCGTGATCGGCGACTTAGTCAGCGTTCGGTCGGCGTAGAAGCGGGCCAGCTTTTCGCGGAGTGCGTCGTCGGTTTCCGATTCGCTGTAGGCGATGTTGTATTTCGCCAGCGATGCGATCACGCGGTCGCGTGGGAACATGGCGCTGCCCTGCACCACGGTCGCCGGGGCCACGCCGTTGACTCGCACCAGGGGCGCCAGCTCGACCGCCAGCTCGCGCACCAGGTGGTTTGCCGCGGCCTTTGAGGCGTCGTAGGCCAGACTGCCTTTCTTGGCGACCACGGCGTTGGCGCTGGTAGTAAGGACCAGCGCAGCCGGCAAGCCCTGCTCCTTCCAGAGAACCGCGGTTTCGTCGGCCACCAGGTAAGAGCCTGTGACATTGATGGCGAATGTCAGGCCCCAGTGCTCGTCCTTGATGCGGCCGCGTGTGTCCGGGGCGACGAAGATGCCGGCGGTCACCGCCACGGCGTCGAGACCGCCATAAGCCAGGGCCGTCTCGGCGAGCATCGCCCGGATGCTGTCGCGCTGCGTGATGTCTGCTTTCAGCCCGATGGCCGGGCCACAACCGGAGATGTCGCTGCCGGCCACGCCGATGCCGGCGCCGTGCTTCTTTACGATGGCGGCGGCCGTCTCGCTGGCGGCGTTGGCATCCAGATCCACGCAGACGACATGGGCCCCGTCCTTGACCAGCCGATGGGCGACCTCGCGGCCAATGCCGCTGCCGGCGCCGACGACCGCGATTACTTGCCGGGCCAGCTCCTTTTCCGGCGGCATCCGCTTGAGCTTCGCCTCTTCCAGCAGCCAGTATTCGATGTCGAACGCCTCCTGCTGCGGCAGGGCGACGTACTCGTCAATGGTTTCGGCCCCGCGCATCACCTCGACGGCGCAGTTGTAAAACTCGGCGGTGACGCGTGACTCGCTCTTGTCCTTGCCCCACGCGATCATGCCCAGGCCGGGGACGAGGATAACCGTCGGGTTCGCGTCACGCATCGCCGGCGAGTTGGGATGCTTGTGGCGCTCGTAATAGGCGGCGTAGTCGGCGCGGTATTTCGTCAGGCCGTCTTCGATCAATCCCTTGAGCTTCGCCAGGTCGCAGGTCGCCGGATCCCAGGCGACGTACAGCGGCTTGATCTTGGTGCGCAAGAAGTGGTCGGGGCAGCTCGTGCCGAGTTCGGCCAGGCGCGGGGCGTCCACGCTGTTGACGAAGCGGCGTATAGCGGCGTCGTCTTGCACGGTGCCGATCATCCGCCGCTGACCGCTGAGCCGGCCGCGCAGCCAGGGCAGGAGCTTGACGAGCAATTCGCGACGTTGGTTGTCGGGCACATCGGCGTATTTCTGGCCGCCGAAAGTCTTGGCCCCACGGTCGCGCTCTTCGATGAAGCGAGCCGCTTTTTCGATCAACTCCAGCGATAAGGCATAGCAGGTTCGGTCGTCGTCGGTCCAGTTGATCAAGCCATGTTGCCCAAGCAGGACGCCCCTGGCCTTTGGATGCTGCTTGCAAATCTCTTGAAGTATCAGGCCGAGGTCGAAACCGGGGCGCTGCCAGGGGGTCCAGATCACATCGTCGCCGTAAATGGCGCGCGTCAGTTTCTCGGAGTGCTTGGCGGCGGCGACGGCAATGACGGCATTGGGGTGCGTGTGATCGACATGCTTGTGCGGGACGAAGGCGTGCAAGGGTGTGTCGATCGAGGCCGCGCGCGGGTTGAGGTTGTAGGTGCAGTGGGGGTACATGCCGACGAATGAGTCCTCGACCGGCGTCTTTGGGCCCCGGTCGGGCGTTTCGCGATAACGCGGCTGGAGGGCAAAGAGCTTATCCAGATAAAGCGAGGAAAAATTCTCCTTCGTGGATGTACGCAGGTCGCCGCCGGAACCTTTGACCCATAGCACTTCGACGGTCTTTCCGGTAAGCGGATCCTTCTCGGCGAGCTTGGCCGAAGTGTTGCCGCCGCCGGTGTTGGTGATGCGCTGGTCGGCGCCGAGCAGGTTGGAGCGGTAGACGAGCTTGCCGAGCGGATCGAGTCGGGCGGCGGTGGCGTCGTCCCAGAGGTCGTGGACGTGGCGAAAGGGGGTGGAGTTCACGGCTGGTCCTGTCAGAGATTGACTAAAAAGACACCAAGGAGAAGACTTTATCGTTGTATTACTTGTCTTCGAGGTGTGGCACGCAGACGAAAGCGATTTTG
>DASRAT010000666.1:0-7918 GCA_035638015.1 Gemmataceae bacterium
TCCGTGCACGGCCACTGGATGCTGGTGCGACTATTGCGCCAATTCCCCGATTTGCCCGAGGGCAAAGAAATCCGTGCGGTGCTGGCCGAGCATCTAACCGCGAAAAACATCGAGATTGAGGCGGAATACTTCAAGGACAAGGAACGCAAATCGTTTGAACGAACGTACGGCTGGGCCTGGCTTCTCAAACTGGCGGAAGAACTGCAAGCCTGGGATGACGCCGAAGCCAAGGAATGGGCCAAGAACCTGAAGCCGTTGACCGACACGATTGTCGCCGGTTATTTAGCGTTCTTGCCCAAGCAGACCTATCCGATTCGGACAGGTGTGCATCCCAACACTGCTTTCGGGCTGACCTTCGCTTACGATTATGCCAAGGCGACCGGGCACAAGGAGTTGCTGGCTTTGCTGGAGGAGCGCAGCCGCAATTATTATGGCAAGGACGCCGAAATCCCCGCCAAGTGGGAACCCAACGGAGCCGATTTCTTTTCGCCGTGCTTGATGGAAGCCGAATTGATGCGCCGTGTCCTGCCAGCGGCGGAATTCCAGGCCTGGTTCCAAAAGTATCTGCCTGGGCTTGGCAAAGGCGAACCGCAATCATTACTCGTTCCCGCCACCGTCGCCGACCGGACCGATCCGCAAATCGTCCATTTGGACGGCCTCAATCTCAGCAGAGCCTGGTGCATGCGCAGCCTCGCGGCAGCACTGCCGAAAGATGATCCTGCCCGCAAAGTGCTGGCCGAATCGGCGGCCAAACATGCCGAGGCCGGACTGGCGAACGTCGCCAGCGGCGATTATGTCGGCGAGCATTGGCTGGCGTCGTTTGCTGTGTATATGCTGGCGACGCCCGAGCCATAAAGGCGACAACCCGCTAATCTGTCCTTGATGCTGTTGCGAACACCATTACCATCCGATAAAGTGAACTGACATAGCCATGTCAGCCCCTCCATGTCGGCTCTCAGTTACACCTATCCCCGACGGGAGTATTGCGCGTGACGCCTGAGCAGGAACGTTTGCAGGAGACCCATGGTGGCAATGCCGCATGGCGCCTTTGGGGCCCTTACCTCAGTGAGCGCCAATGGGGAACGGTGCGCGAGGACTACAGCGCCAGCGGCGACGCCTGGGACTATTTCACGCATGATCATGCCCGCAGCCGAACCTATCACTGGGGCGAGGACGGCCTTGCCGGCATTAGCGACAACAAACAGCGGTTGTGCTTCGCCCTGGCCTTATGGAATGGCCAGGACGCCATCCTCAAGGAGCGCCTGTTTGGCCTGACCAACAGCGAAGGCAACCACGGCGAGGATGTCAAGGAGTATTACTACTACCTCGACAGCACCCCCACGCATTCGTACATGAAGTACCTGTACAAATATCCGCAGCGAGCGTTTCCCTACAGCGACCTGGTCGAAACCAACCGCCGCCGATCTCGCAGTGAGTTGGAATACGAGCTCATCGACACGGGCATCTTTGGAGAAGATCGTTATTTCGACGTGGTTGTGGAGTATGCCAAGGAAACGCCGGACGATGTGCTGATCCGCATCACCGTCCACAACCGCGGACCGGACGCAGCAACCTTGCACGTATTGCCGACGCTTTGGTTTCGCAACACCTGGGCCTGGTGGCCAGAGGACGGCAAGCCGGAATTGCGGGCCTTGAAGCAAGCGGGCGAAATCGCCGTGGTGGCCGCCAATCACTATGATCTTGGCGAATACTTTCTTTCCTGCGCCAATCCGCGTAATTTGCTATTCACGGAAAACGACACGAACCAGGAGCGCATTTTCGCTACACCCAACTCAGTGCCTTACGTCAAAGACGCCTTCCACAACTATCTGGTGCAAGGCAAAGCGAGTGCAATCAATCCGGCCAAGGTCGGCACCAAGGCGGCAGCCCATTACACATTGCAAATTGGCCCGGGCAAGGCCGAAGTCATGCGGTTGCGGCTGGGGCGGGAACGGCCAGCGGCCGGCAGTTTTGACGAACGCTTTGACAAAGCGCTGGATATGCGTCGCCAGGAGGCCGACGCTTTTTACGCCGCGATTACGCCGCCGAGCGTGGACGCCGACGGGGCGGCCGTGATGCGTCAGGCGCTGGCCGGCATGTTTTGGACCAAGCAATACTACTTCTTCGATGTGGAAACATGGCTCGACGAGCACGGCGCCGATCCTTTGTTGGCGATGTCGCGTCAGGGCGTCCGCAACCGCGAATGGTTTCACATGGTCAATGATGACGTCATTTCCATGCCGGATAAATGGGAATATCCCTGGTATGCCGCGTGGGATTTGGCCTTTCATTGCGTTGCCCTGTCCACCGTCGATCTCGATTTCGCCAAGCAACAACTCGACATGATGCTGCGCGAGTTGTATCTACATCCCAACGGCCAGATTCCCGCCTACGAGTGGAACTTCGGCGCCGTCAATCCGCCCGTCCACGCCTGGGCAGCCTGGTGGGTTTACAACCAGGAACGCAATCAACGCGGCAAGGGCGACATTGATTTTCTCAAGCAGGCATTCAACAAGCTGATCCTCAATTTCACCTGGTGGGTCAATCTCAAGGATCGCACGGGCCGCAATGTTTTCGAGGGCGGCTTCCTCGGCCTGGACAACATCGGCGTCTTTGACCGCAGTGCTCCGCTGCCGACCGGCGGGCAATTGGAGCAAGCCGATGGCACTGCGTGGATGGCGCTGTATTGCCAAAACATGCTGCAAATCGCCCTCGAGCTGGCGATGCACGACTCGCTTTATGAGGACATGGCGCTCAAATTCGTTGAGCATTTTCTGTGGATCGCGGCGGCAATGAACCGCCAGGGGCCGAATCACGAAAGCATGTGGGATGAGGAAGACGGCTTTTTCTATGACCTTTTGCGACTCCCGGACGGGAAAGCGTCACGGCTCAAAGTGCGGTCGATGGTCGGTTTATTGCCTTTTTGTGCCGCCACGGTGTTTCCGGCTGATGTCGATAAGAAGTTCCCACGGTTCCTGGAACGTGTCAGGAAGCGCATTCAGCAGTTGCCGGAGCTTCAAGGAATTGTGCCGTTCATTGACAAGCCAGGCGTCGCCAACCGCGGTTGTTTGACCATGCTGGACGAGAACAAACTGCGACGGGTTTTGGCCAAGTTGCTGGACGAGAAAGAGTTTCTCAGCCCTTACGGCATCCGTTCGCTGTCTCGTTACCATGCCGAGCATCCGTATGTGCTGCGCGTTCACGGCGAGGATTATCGCGTCGATTACTTGCCGGCCGAGTCGAACACCGGCATGTTCGGCGGCAACACCAACTGGCGCGGCCCGATCTGGTTTCCCGTCAACTTGCTGGTGATGCGTTCGCTGTTCCATTACTACGCCTACTTCGGCGACTCCTTCAAGGTGGAATGTCCCACGGGTTCGGGCCAGATGATGAATCTGTATGAGGTGACCAACGAGTTGGTGTCGCGGTTGAAGCGAATATTTCTTCGCGACGAACGGGGCCAGCGGCCGGTCTTCGGCGGCACGAAGCTATTCCAAAACGATCCCCACTGGCGCGATCATGTGCTGTTTTACGAGTACTTCCACGGCGACAACGGCGCCGGGCTGGGGGCGAGCCATCAAACCGGTTGGACGGGCGCCGTGGCGATGCTGATTCAGTTGTTTGCCGTCATCAAACCTGAGACCTATTTGCGCGAGCATATGGGGGCGTTGCACTACCCTCAAGCCAGCCAATAATTTTTCCCATTTTTTCCCGAACCTTACCTGGGTGAGCCGCGTCTTTAAGGCGTGCCGCGGCCAATACGCCGTGCACACTGGCTTCAAAAACGAGGAAACCATGATCGTTTCGGCGCTTCATCTGCAATGCAATCAATGCGATTCAAGTTGCGCGCAAGGTCAGCGCTCTTGGGCGTTTATGGTCCGTCTTATGGTTCAATGACACCGGGTTGCAGTTTGAAGGTTTCTTCAAGGCCAGGTGTCACAAACACCTGGCCTTTTGGTTTTCCCCTCACCCCCGAGCCCTCTCCCCGAGGCGGGGAGAGGGGACACATTCGGAAGGGCAAGCCAATTGGCGATGGCCGCCGTCTCGAAAACGGCCGAGCAGAGATGCCTTGAGGGTTCGACTCCCTCTCCTTCCGCTGTGCGCGACGCGCGGCCCTGCGGGCCGCGGCTAAACCGTTATTCCGGGGTCGGCTAATGGTAGGCTCGCTGGTTTTGAACCAGAAAATGTTGGTTCGATTCCAACCCCCGGAACTTTGATGCCCCTCTCCCCGCTTCGGGGAGAGGGGTTGGGGAGAGGGGACCCATACATTCCGGGGTCGTCTAATCGGTAGGACGACAGACTCTGAAGCTGTTGATGCTGGTTCGATTCCAGCCCCCGGAACTGGTTTGTCGCTGCGTCGTAGGACAGGATTCCGATCCTGTCCGGGCAGAATGGACAGGATCGGAATCCTGTCCTACGCAAGAGGCAGATTATCCCTGGAGTGTGGCGGAGGCACGCCGCTCTGCGAAGGCGGAAGCTGTAGGTTCGACTCCTACCGGGGATACTGTGACCGAACCCAAAGTGGCAGCGGGACCCGGCTGTGAACCGGGGTTGTGTGGGTTCGACTCCCACCGGTCACCCTTGCAATAGGGTTGAGGGGTCAGGGGTGAGGGGTCAGATGCACTGAACCCTGACCCCCCACCCCTGACCCCTACTCCGGTGCAGCTCGAAGGTCGAGCGTCCCGCTGAAGACGGGAGGGAGTTGGTTCGATTCCAACCGCCGGAACTGCATGAAGGTGGTGAGCACCGAAGGGCGCCATCAAGGTACCTCGTGAAGAGTTGGCGGCCTTGGCGGTCTTGGCGGCCTTCGAACTGGGTGAAGCAATTGGGCGAGTCATTGCAATTGCGTCCATGATGTAATCTGGCAGCCTGCCACCTTGCCATGGTGGATGCGAGGGTTCAAATCCCTCTGGACGCTCTGACGATTGTGGTGTGGCGTAATGGTAGCGTCCCTGGCTGTTAACCAGGTGGCGAAGGTTCGACTCCTTCCACCACAGCTGAATTACAAGGTCGTGCTCCTGGGAGAGCAGCCGGTCTCCAAAGCCGATCCAGTGGGTTCGAATCCTACCGACCTTGCTTTTGTCCCTGTGGGCCAGCCTGGAGTGGCCGCCGCCCTGTCACGGCGGAGATCGGGAGTTCAAATCTCCTCGGGGACGCTTCAGATTGCCCCTCTCCCCGCGGCGGGGAGAGGGGTTGGGGTGAGGGGCCGTGTCCCGAGAGGCCAGGGACCCGTCTGATACGCGGGGAAACGCTGGTTCGATTCCAGCCGGTCCTATTGTGCCGCTCTCCCCGCTTGGGGAGAGGGGTTGGGGTGAGGGGAACAGTCTCGTGGAGCAGCCCGGAGTGCTCGCCACCCTGACATGGTGGAGATCGCTGGTTCAAATCCAGCCGGGACTACTGCGGAGTGGACTGGAGAGGTTCCAGCACGGTCTCATAAGCCGTTCGACGCCGGTTCAATTCCGGCCTCCGCAATTTGCGGCCGAGTACGCAAACCGGCAAAGCGGCCAGGTCGAGAGCCTGGTGATTGACTGTGGGTTCAACTCCCACCTCGGCTACTGCATGGGCTGCTGGTCCAACCTGGTACGACACCTGGTCTGCACCCAGGAAATCAGGGTTCAACTCCCTGGCGGTCCACTTGAGGAAGGTAGCCGGATATGGTTGGCCGGGCCGCTCTGCTAATGCGGTTCTCCAAACGGAGATGAGGGTTCGACTCCCTTGCCTTCCGCTGCTTAGATGACGCTGGAGCCAAATGGCCAGGCAACCGGCTGCAACCCGGTTATTAGTGGGTTCGATTCCCACCGGCGTCTTTTTTCCTGGTCGGCTGGACTTGACACGTGGACTTCGCAGGCGGACAATTTAAGCATGAAAACCGTTGAACAGACAACGATACCGCCTGAAGTCATGGCCGCTCTTCGAAAGGCCGCGGAGAAAGCGTCGAAGGGCATCAGAGATCCCGAGGAAATGCGGCTAGCGTGCGAGCGCATGGATCGAAGGCGTGAGGAGAACGCCCGCATTTTTGGTGTGCAAGACATCGGCGTGGAGATAATCCGCGAAATGCGGGATAGCAGATGAAATACGTCGTCGACTGCTCCACGGCATTCAAGTGGGTTGTCCAAGAATTTGACAGCTCAACGGCTATCCAGCTCCGCAATGACTTCAAAGCTGGCATCCACGAATTGCTGGCGCCGGACCTTTTTCCCACAGAAGTAGCCAATGCGTTGTTGATGGCAGAACGGCGCAAGCGCATACAACCTGGCGACAGCACCCTATTCCTGCTCGATATTCTTCAAACCCTTCCAGCTTTGCACTCCGCCTTGCCTGACCTGTTGCCGCGAGCGCATGCCATTGCCCATTGCAGTGGCGCAAGTGTTTATGACTGCCTCTACGTGGCACTCGCTGAGTGCGAGGGTTGTGAGCACGTGACTGCTGATGCCAAGCTCATTAACAGGCTTCAACCGATCTTTCCCTTTGTCATTTCGCTGGCTTCCTTGCCGTGATTGGCCGCTCATTGCATTCCGCTCATTTCCCCGTGACCTTCCTCGCGGAACACTGTACCATGATTTGATGGGACTAAACGCCCAAAGGAACCATCCCGCCACGCCATGGAGCAGTGAGCCAGAGGCATGAACAAAGCAAACGATCTGTCCATCACGGTCAAATGCGTTAAATGCGGCCTCAGCGTGCAAGTGCCCGTCGGCGGCCGGCGTTTGTGCGGCTGCGGCACCTGGCTGTCGGGGGACCAACCCGTCGAGCTGGTCGAGGCACAGCCGGTGCTTGCCGAGGAATTGGCGTCGTCGCCGCGCTGGCCGCGCATCGAGGGTGACCTCTCGGCCATTGAACGCCTAAATGACGGCTACCGACGCATCACCAAGGAATTAGCCAAGGCCATCGTCGGTCAACAGCGCGTCATTGAGGAATTGCTCATTGCCATCTTTGCCCGCGCTCATTGTCTACTGGTCGGCGTGCCCGGGTTGGCGAAGACCTTGATGATCCGCACGCTCGCCGATTCGCTCAACCTCAGCTTCAGCCGCGTTCAGTTCACTCCCGATTTGATGCCGTCCGACATTACCGGCACCGAAGTATTGCAAGAAGACAAGACGACTGGGCAGCGGATGTTCAAGTTTTTGCACGGGCCGCTGTTCTCCAATGTCATTCTTGCCGATGAGATCAACCGCACGCCGCCCAAGACGCAAGCTGCTTTGCTTGAAGCGATGCAAGAGCGGCAGGTCACCGTCGGCGGCACCAAGCATAAGTTGCCCGATCCCTTCTTCGTGCTGGCGACGCAGAACCCAATTGAGCAGGAAGGGACTTATCCGTTACCCGAAGCGCAGCAGGATCGGTTCATGTTCAACATCCTGGTCGATTATCCCGAGGAGGAAGAAGAGTTTCGCATTGTCGAAATGACCACGGCCATTCACACGCCCATGGTCGAGCGCGTGCTGTCCGCGACCGACATTCTGGAAATGCAAGACATCGTCCGCAAAGTGCCGGTTGCTCCCTATGTCATTCGCTACGCCATGAAATTCACGCGGCTAACTCGCAAGGACAAGGGGCAGGTGCCCGGTTTCATCAAGGACTATGTGACCTGGGGCGCGGGGCCGCGGGCAACGCAGTTTCTCGTCATGGGCGCCAAAGCCCGGGCTGTGTTGCACGGGCGCTATTACGTTTCCTGCGAAGATATTCGCGCGGTCGCCGTGCCTGTGTTGCGGCATCGCATCATTACCAATTTCAATGCCGAAGCCGAGGGAATCAAGCCGGAAGACATCATTCGCAAGCTCACCGACATCATTCCGCGCGATCCCAATGAAGACCAACTGGAACGCGGCAAAATCGTAATGCCCGCCAAATAGGCCGCTTATGGAAGACCCCCAGCGCTATCTGGACCCCCTCACCCTGGCCAAGGTTGGCGGCCTGGAGT
>DASRAT010000667.1:0-6444 GCA_035638015.1 Gemmataceae bacterium
CTGCCTGTGGCCGGGGGAAGGGCCACCACCATGTCGCATCCCATCGTTTGGTGCTCCTGGGTCTCGTCCAGTGAATATGTGCCGCGCTGCCAAAATGCGCGGTCCAGGTTGTGGCAAAGGACACCGCTGTAAAGGGGCGAACTTCCTTGATTGGAACACAGCCGACGGCCGGGGGCAACAAATTAGTTGCCCGGCGAGAGTAATATTACGGGATGAGTCAAGAGGGCAGAACGGGCACTGGGAAGCGTCGGAATTCAAATTCCTAAATTCAAAATCCGAAATCCGAAACAAATCCAAGATCCAAAGAAGAAAGCACAAAGCGCCAAGAGCTTCTGGCATTCGAAATGCCGGAAGCTCTTGGCGTATTAACTGCGTATGACAGACGGCCTAGTAGCGCCATTCCAGACCGAAGCTGACGCCCTGCGCCCAGAAGTCGGTCGAATGGTATTGGAAGGCCGGCATCGGGGCGCCGACGGCAGGGCCGTTGCGCGGCAGGAAGGTCGGGTTGATATTGGTGTCGATCTGATCGCCGGGGCGGACGACGGTGCTGACGTAAAGCACATCGTAACCCACGTAACCGCGGAAGCGCTCGGTGAAGTTGAAGCCGAGCCGCAGGCCGAGTTCGGGGACAACGCAGAAGGTGTCGCGGTTGTAGCTGCCGATGTTACTGGGCAGGGCCAAGAGGCCGCCGCGCTCGACGCCGGGGTTGGGGCCATCGCGGAATGCCGTGAAGCCGTCGATGTTCACGAGTTGGTGCATGTCGCCCAGGGCCAGCTTGCCGGTGCCAGACACGAACCAGCGGCGCCAGCGGTACTCGGCGTCGACGCCAAGCTGTCCACCGTAGAACGAATTGCGGGTGTGGAAATTGTCCTGCACGATGATGTTGCCCACGCCGCGCTCGGTGCGGTCCTGGAGCGTGAGGTTCTCGGTGATTTGCAGGTTTTCGTCGATGTTCAAGTAGCGGAAGCCGGTGAGGAAATCAACTTTCCAGTTGCAGCCGCAGGAGATTGGGAAGCGGAAATTGCCTTCAACGCCGTAGATGTCGTTGCTGGTTTTGACGTTGACGCTACCCGCGACCAGGCCCGGCAAGGCCACCAGTTCGGCGTCTTGGTTGCCGGGGAAGCCGTTGAGGGATGGCCCGACGTTGGTGAAGGGCCGGCCAAGCGACGGGATGCCGTTGGAGGCGAAGGTGTTGTTCGTCGTGCGGTTGCCGAGGAAGAAAGCGGTGGACTCAAAGCCAAAGTTGTTGCAGGTGCAAGGCAGGGCGAAGCCGATGGTGAAGCGGCCGCCGGAGCGCATGTCGAAGCCTTGCGTGGAACCGCCGTAAACGACTTGGGTGCCGGGCACCCCGATGACGGGTGCGGCGCCGTTGCTGTTGCTGGTGACCAGTGCCGGCGTGGGCGCGCCTTTGACGGTCCACAAGAGATATTCGCCGCGGATCCAGAAGCAACTGCGCGGTGCGCAGCAGCCGTCACAGCAGCAATCGCAGCACTCGTCGAAGCAGGGGCTGCAGCAACTGTTTAACCAGCTACAGCCGCAACCGCAGGGGTCGCAATTGCAATTGTCACCCATGACCATGCCGGGGCTGTAGCCGCTGGAATTTCCACAGCAGCTGCCGCAGCCGCCATAGGTGCCGGGAAAAACGGCCGGGCCGGAATTGCGCGGGCCGCAGCAACCACAGCAAGCCGGCATCGGGCTGCCGCTCATATCCATGGTGCCGAGTTGTTGCGGCGACGTGTTGCCCCAAGGGCCCACCACCGCGGGGCCGCCGTTGTACGGCCGAGGCACAGGACCGGTTTCCACTTGGCCGTTGATCATGGGGCCAGACACGCCCGGCTGCATCATCATGGGGCCACTCACGCCGGGCTGCATCATCATGGGCTGCATGGGTGTGGGTTGGTTGTAACCCGGCTGCACGGGCATGGGTTGGTTGAAGCCGGGTTGCATGGGAGCGGGTTGGTTGTAACCCGGCTGCATGGGCGCCGTTTGCATGGGCACGGTTTGAGGCTGCATTGGCTGCGCAGGAGTGGGCGGGGCGGGCATTTGCAGCGGAGGCTCATTGACGGTGCTAGCCGTTTGCACGGTGTCGCCGTTCCAGGGGACCGTGGAGTAGGTCGCTTGTTGAATCGGCATCGTATCGGCAACAGGCGCCCTGAGGGAAACGGGCGGCAACGATCCCGTCGACGAGGAGGCCGACTCGGATTGGACGGGACGCCATTCCTGAGCGCCCGCGCTTGCCACCAGAACTCCCAACAAAAGGCCGCAACTGGCAACGATTTTGTGTCTCATGGTCAATGGCCCTCCGTGGCCTACCGTCTAGTTGCCGGCCAACGCCAATCGCATCATGCGGGCGCAGGCTAGCTTTGGACGAAGCACGTTCCCTGTCCTACCGAGAGCGTGAATGCTTGCCCTCTTTACGTCGGTTAACGAGGTAGACGGCGGTGAGGGCATTGTCGATTGAAGCGAGGCGGAGTGGGCGGTTTGGCGTGGCATATCGGCTACAGTTTGTGGAAATTACCCGAATTCACAGGAAATCGAGGTGGGCTTGACTTGCTTGCCCGGCCTTTTTACTTTCCAGCTCATTCAATCCCATTCTTTAGGGAGGCGCGTCATGGCCAAGCAAGGCGAGATCGATTATTTGCGGAACATCGGTCAGGACGGCATCCGCCACGCCGTTCACAAACCGTTTTCGGACCCGGAGTGCGGTAAATATCTGTCCGAACTTGGAGCAGTGTTCACGCTGCTGCCGCCGCCGCCAGCCCGGCTGCTCGATATCGGTTGCGGGACTGGTTGGACGAGCCGGTTTTTCGCCAAACGCGGCTACGAAGTCGTGGGCATCGACATTGCCCCTGATATGGTCTTCCACGCGCAGGAGGCCGCTCAGGACGAGGGATTGACCAACTTGTCATTTCAGGCTTGCGACTACGAAGACGTGACTTTTCGCGAGGAGTTTGACTGCGCGGTTTTCTTTGATTCGCTTCACCATGCCGTGGACGAACAGCAAGCGGTCGTCATGGCCTTTCGCGCGTTGAAACCGGGCGGCATCTGCGTGACTTCGGAGCCAGGCACAGGGCATGGCAGCCAGCCAGGAAGTCTTGCTGCGGTGCAGCGCTTTGGCGTGACCGAAAAGGACATGCCGCCCAAGAGGATCGTGCAACTGGGCAAGAAGGCGGGTTTCAAGACCTTTCGAATTGTGCCGCACGCTTTTGACATCAACGTTGCTGTTTTCAAGGCGGCGGTGGACATGCCGGCGGAAAACTACTCCACGGACAATTACCGCAAGCACGTGGGCCAGACTTGCAGCTACGTGCTGAGCGTGCTGGACGACAGCGGTATGGTGCGGATGGTGAAGTAGCACCGCTCCCTCACCCTCAACCCCTCTCCCCGAAGCGGGGAGAGGGGAGCATAAGGCTTACGCTCCCATCAATATCGCGTATTCTTGCGATGTGAACAAATCGTCAATAAACGACGAGAAACCATTTTTCCCGCTCGCCTGGAGCTGGGCCACACGGGTGGTAATCTCAAATTGCGAGGCAGGCCGATTCAGGACCTGCAAGAAGGCCCGCTGCACCACGCCGTTGAGCGATTCGCCCGAGAGCATGATGGCTCGCGCCTCAGTGGCCCGATCTCCGGGGAACTGCGACCAGGCCGTCAATTCCGTGGGGTCAGGGGTGCGACCCAAAGCAACATCAAACAGCTTGGTCACATAATCGGTCGCGTTGGGATAGAGCGCAGTGGCCTGCGGACTGCTGGCGATCAAAGCGGCAACATCGAACTCGGAGGCGCCATTGCGGAAGAAATTGGTGTAGTAGTTCAGTGTCGCCTGATCAGCAGTGGTGCCCAGGAACGACTGGTACAGGGCGTTGATTTGCCGCCAGCGATGCTCGGCCGAGTTCCAGATGCCGTCCACCATGCCGCGCCGCGTGCCGCCAGCACTCAGATAGCCAAGCCAGGCCGACAAACCAGTGGATTCAACGCTTCGTCCCAGCAACGAATTGTAAAGGCTATTGATAAATCGCGCATCCGAAGCCGTGGCGGCGCTGACGACATTGCTGCCTGCGGTCGAGGCCAGCAATTGGCCTTTGCTGCTGATGACACCGCTAAGCGGCGGTGTCACAAAGACCGGCGGATTGGGATCAACGTCCCGGGGCAGTTCCGGCTCGTGAGACACCAAAATCACCGGCGTCAACTCGCCAAAGTTGTTGTTGTAATCGTTGACATAAGAGCCCAGAACGATGTTGGTGAAGACGTCGTTGCCGGTCTGGCCGCCCACGATGCCGACGGTGTCCTTGCCGTCCAGGAAGCCGTCAGGTTGTTGTTCCGTGACCGTGTAGGTGCCGGGCCGCAAGCCGGTGAAGCTGTACAGGCCGCCGGAATCGGTGCGCTGCTGCAGAGTGACCTGGCCCTGGTCGTCGGTGCCGGTAAGCGTTATTAAGACGCCGCCCAGGAGCTGCTCGCCAGCCTGGCGGATGCCGTCGTTGTAACCGCGTGAGCTGGTGTCAACGTACACCCACCCGGAAATCGTGGACGGCAGAATCTCGCCGAAGTTGTAATTGACGCCGGCGCCGGCCGCGGGCAGGACGATGTTGGAGAACTGATCGTTGGCCTGTTGGCCGCCGAGGGTGCCGACAGTATCCTTGCCGTCCAGGAAGGCAAAAGGCTGGATTTCCACAACCGTGTAGGTGCCAGGTTGCAGGTTGTTGAATTGATAATGGCCCTGGCTGTCGGTGGTGGTCACAGCTGAAAACGGTTGGCCCTGGGAGTTGATGCCGTTGAGCTGGATGGTCACGTTGGCAATGCCGTATTCGCCGGCATTTTGAACGGCGTTGTTATTGCCGTCGTAATAGACCGTCCCGCTGATCTGGGCGTAACGGACCTCGCCGAAGTTGTTGTTCACGCCGTTGAAACCGGCGGACAGATTGATGCTGTTGAACTGGTCGGCATTGGTGGCGCCGCCAGGTGTGCCGATCGATTCTTTGCCGTCCACCCAACCGGTGGGCTGCACCTCGCTGATTGCATAAACGCCGGGCCGCAAGTTGTTGAACTGGTAGGCGCCATTGCTGTCGGTGGTTGTGGACAGGTGGAAAGTGCCGTTGTCATCGGCGCCGTCGAGATTGACGGTCACGCCCGAGATGCCCACTTCGCCGCTTTGCTTGACGCCGTCATTGAAGCCGCCGGTGCTGATGTCGGCATAGACAAAACCGCTCAGTGAGCCGAGCTTGATTTCGCCGAAGTTATTGTTCACGCCATTGAAGCCAGCGGGCAAGGCAATGTTGTTGAACTGATCGTTGGTGGTGCTGCCGCCGGGTGTGCCGATAGCGTCCTTGCCATCGACCCAGCCGGCGGGTTGGACCTCGCTGATAATGTAAGTGCCGGGGTGCAGGTTGTTGAATTGGTAGAAGCCGTCGCCGTCGGTGGTGGTCGTAAAATGGACTGTCCCGGTGTCGTCGGTGCCGTCGAGGTTGATGGTGACGCCCGAGATGCCCGATTCGCCGGCTTGCTTGACGCCGTCATTGAAGCTGCCCTGGCCAATGTCGCCCCAAACATAGCCGCTGAGTTGGCCGATGCGTGTCTCGCCAAAGTTGTTGTTGGTGCCGCTGAACATGGCGGGCAGATTGATGTTACTGAACAGGTCGTTGCCGGTCGATCCGCCGGGCGTGCCGATGGTGTCTTTGCCGTCGATCCAGCCGGAGGGCTGCGCTTCGCTGATGCTGTAAACGCCCGGATGCAGGTTGTTGAATTGGTAGAGGCCGTTGCTGTCGGTGGTGGTGACCCAGTGGACAGCGCCGCGTTCATCGGTGCCGTCAAGAGTCACGGCGACGCCGGCGATGCCTGCTTCGCTCCCCTGTTTGATGCCGTCGTTGAATCCGCCGGCGCCGATGTCGGCATAGACGTAGCCGCTGATCTGGCTGGCCTTGATCTCGCCGAAGTTGTTGTTGATACCGCTGAAGCCTGAGGCCAAATTGATGTTGGTGAATTGGTCGGTGCCTGTGGAACCGCCGGGCGTACCGATGGTGTCCTTGCCGTCGATCCAGCCGGCCGGCTGCGTCTCCGAGAGGCTGTAGGTGCCGGGGCGGAGGTTGCCGAACTGGTAAAAGCCGGTGTTGTCCGTGGTTGTGGTCAGATGGATGGCGCCGGTGTCATCAGTGCCATCGAGCTTGACAGTGACGCCCGCTATGCCTGCCTCACTTGCTTGTTTGGCGCCGTCATTGAAAGTATTTTGCCCAATGTCGCCCCAGACGAAACCGGACAAGCTGGCCGCTTTCAATTCGCCGAAATCATTGTTCGGCATACTGCCTTGGGACAGGGTCAGCGGAATGACACTGGTGCCGGGGGGATTTCCCAGGACGGTGCCGTTGCGCGATTCTTTGCCGTCGAAATAGGTGGGCGGATCGGCGGTTTTGACAACCGTGTAATTGCTGGGTTGGAGAGCATTGCTGGGGG
>DASRAT010000668.1:0-13042 GCA_035638015.1 Gemmataceae bacterium
TCGTTCTACCGCACCCGCGAGGAATGGGACGAGGAGCAGCGTAGATTTGAGGAATGGAGCCGCAAGTTCGATGAGGAACAACGCGAGCGCAAGGCAGTTAAACCTGACGTGGTGTGGCAAAGGAGCTACGTCAACACCGAGGCGTTAGGCGATTCGCCCCAGATGGTTCTTTTTGCCTTGGGGGCGCATCTGGCCGAACTCACGCAAGACCTCAAGGACGCCGCCGCCGACCAAGGGTTAATTGACGAACTGAACCGCGTCTTCGGCAATCTATCTGACGTTGTTCAGCAATCAAAACCCGATCTGATCGAGCCTGTCGCTCGCCGGCTGTGTGATAGCCTGGCCTTGATTGGCGAAAACCATGCTGAACTTGCCGTGAAATGCGACGATCTTGAACAGCAGCTTGACGCCTTTGTTCGCAAGCTGACCGGCGAGCCGGATTGGGATGAAGAAATGCCGTTCTGAACGTCTCCAACAAACTATTCGGCTTGTGGTCCTGGCGCACGCGAACTCGAGGGAGTAATATCCCCTCTCCAGTTCGCTTTGTTGTTTTGGTTTCACTTTTCGGCGATTTGCCACAGACGAATCGAACCGTCTTCGCTGCCGGCCGCCGCTAAGCGATTGTTGGGTGAGAAGGCCACGCTGGTAACAATGTCCACATGGCCGTCCAGGCGATACACTTCCGCTCCCGTGTTTGCGTCCCACAGGCGTGTCGTTTGGTCTTCGCCGCCGCTCAGCAGCCAACGGCCGTCGTTCGAAAAGGCTATGCTGTACACACTTTTTTCGTGGCCTTCGAGCCGCAGGATGGCTTGGTCGCCGTCCACATTCCAGACGCGGATGGTGCCGTCGTCGGCGGCGGCGGCTACACGCTTTTCGTCCCCAGAAAAGGCAACTGCCCGGACGCGCATGCTATGGCCAAGGAAAATCCGCACCAGCTTGCCGCTGCGAGTGTCCCACAAGTGAACCGCGCCGGCCGCCGATCCGCCCAGGACGAGATCCCTGTTTTGCGTAAATGCCACCTGGCTGGTGATGCTGCCTTTAGAGTTTTTGGAGTTGTCAAGCTCGATTCTCGCGGTCTGCGTCATGCTGGCCACATCCCACCACTCGATGCCATTTTGGGATCGGCAAATGACGATCGACTTGCCGTCGGGCGTCAGGGCGATGCCGCGGGTCATGCCGGAATATAGCAATTCAAAGGAAGCCACACGCTGGCCGGTCGCGAGGTTGCACACCAAAACCGTGGGTTTTTTGTTGGGACCTTGGTCGGGGTGCGAACTGGCCACTGCCAGTTCGCCGGCGCCGGCGAAACCCACTCCGCGGACGCCCCAGGGGAAATCGTGGACTCTTAGGTGCTTGCCGCTTTGCAAATCCCAATAGCGGATGGTGTCATCCGGACCACGCGTAACCACGGCAGGCTTGACGGCATTATTGACACGGTCGCTATCACTGCCTGACAACAGGTTTTTGCCATCCGGCGAAAACGCGAGGTGGGCGACCCTCCCGCGGTGCCCTTCCAGCACGCGGACAGGCAGGACGATCGGTACATTGACGCGAGTTTTTTTCTCGGGCAACTGCAGATTCATCGGCGTTGGGCTTGATGTACCACCGGTTTCTGATGGCTGCACGGGCGCCCGCACAACATGGTCGCTTTTATTTGCCGGCTGCAACACGCCACCCGACCACAAAGCCAAGGCGCCAATCAGCACAATCACTATTGCGGCGGCAGTCAGTGCCAACCGTGGCCGCTGTTTCAATACTGGCAGCAGTTCGGCACTACCCACGGAGCGGGCCTGGGCGGTGCCGCCTTCCAGCCAGCGGCCGAGATCGTCGGCCAGCGCCTGGCAACTCACGTATCGAAGCTGCGGCTTTTTCGCCATCGCCTTGAGACAGATGCGTTCCAGGGCAACGGGAATGTCAGCCCGGATGCCGCGCGGCGCGGGCGGCTTGCTGTTGACGGCGCTGTACATCACCACCTGAACCGGCCCCGCGAACGGCACACGGCCGGTGAGCAATTCATAAAGCAGCACGCCGAGACTATACTGATCGCTGGCAGGTTGAGCCTCACCTTGCTGGCCCTGGGCTTGCTCCGGCGCCATGTAGGCGGGGGTGCCCATCACAGAGCCGTCCTGCGTCAGCTTTTCCGATTCCAGGGTGCGCGTGGCCAGACCGAAGTCCATCAAATGCGGCCGGTCCTTGTCGTCGAGCATGACATTGGCCGGTTTGATGTCGCGATGAATGATGCCACGCTCGTGGGCATAGCCGACCGCCTCGGCAAGCTGGCGCACGATTTTAGCGGCCCGCTGGCAATCGAGGCCGCTGTCATCAATCGCGGCGGACAGTGGCTGGCCGGCGACAAAGGCGGCCGCGATGAAATGACGTTCGCCGTCCTGGCCGGCATCGTAGATGGGCACAATGTTGGGATGTCTGAGCTGGGCCGCAGCCCGAGCCTCACGAAGGAAACGCTCGATACGCTTGGGGCTGTCCAGCACGCCCTGGCGCGGCACTTTCAACGCCACCTCACGATCCAGCTGCGGATCGTAAGCACGGTAAACGGTCCCAAACGCACCGCACCCCAGTTCGGCCCGGACCTGAAAGCGGCCCACATGATCCGGCTCGTCGGCATTGACGTTCAGCGGTTGTCCGTCATCAAACGAAGCGGACGGCGTGGCCTGGGCTTCGCTCTTCGCGCCTCCCGTGACCTTAGCGGCGCACAACTTGACCGGCTCTTGCAGCGACGAGTCGCCGGAGGGTTGCACGGTGATCTTCTGCCCGCAATCCGCGCAGCGGCCGCTGAAGCCGATCAGGGATTCGTCCACCTGAAAGGCCTTTCGGCAAGACGGATTCGGACATTGCACCATCACCGGCATGACCAACAACTCCTGGCACAGTTTATGTCAATAAGCTGTATTATCCTCTATCGTAAGCGATGTGCGCATCGCCGCAACAGGAAAAACTGCCGTTTGGTCCCTCTAGACGCGAGCCAACCTATTCGCCAACAATCGAACCAACATTCATCAACGCACTCATTCCCGGGAGTCCGCCATGTCCCCGCGCATTCTTGCAATCTCCTTCACGATTTTCCTGCTGCCCGCCACGGTCCAGGCTCAGGGCTTCAAAGCGATCCATAATGCCACTGACAAACAATACCAGGAGTGGGTCGACGGCCTCGGCAAGGACAAACTCCATCCCGTCGTCGTTTCCGGTTACAACGTCGGCGGCAATCATCAATTCGCCGCTATTGCCAATGACGATGCGACCACGGCATGGATCGCACGCCATAGTCTCACGGGCCAGGGATTTCAGAAGGAATTCGACAAGCAAGCGGCCGCCGGTTATCGCCTCATCGGCATCACCGGCTACCCCAATGGCAACAATGTCAATTTCGCCGGCTTGTGGGTCAAGGACAGTTTCCAGGGTGCCTGGGAAGCCTATCACGAATTGACACCCCAGGAGTACCAGGACAAGTTTACTTTCCTTAGCAAAAAAGCGTTTCGTCCGCTGCACGTCACCGGTTACATGCTCGGCAAAACGCACCGTCTTGCCGCCATCTTCGTTGCCGACGGCATGAAGGATTTCGTGGCCCGGCACGATCAGACCGCCGAGCAATATCAGAAGACGTTTGACGAATTCACCGCCCAGAGTTACCGGCCTACCTGTGTCACCGCCTATCCGACCGCCAATGGCGTCCGTTTCGCGGCGGTGTTCATTCGGGACAAAAACACGCCTTACATGGCCCGGCATGACTTGACAACGGCCCAGTATCAGAAGGAATTCGACAAATGGACCAGCCAGGGCTATCGGCCGGCGCAGATCTGCGGCTATCCGTCGCAAGGCGATGTTCGCTTCGCCTGCGTTTTCATCAAGCCGGCGCCGCCAATCGCCAAAGGCCCGCCGCCGATCCAGGGCGACGCCGTGCCTGAGCTGGCCGCCGTGGATGCCGCGATGCGCAAGTTCATGCAAGACCGCAGTATCCCTGCTGGAACGCTTGCGGTGATGAAAAACGGCAAAATAGTCCTGTCCCACGGCTATGGCTTTCTCGATCCGAGTCACAACACCCTGTGCGGCCCGCAGACGCCGATGCGCATCGCCAGCGTTACCAAACCGATCACCCTGGCGGCCCTCCTCAAACTGATCCGCGAGGGCAAGGTCTCTCTGACGACCAAGGCATTCGTCTATCTCGGCATCCAGCCGCCGCCGGGGCAGAAGATGGACAAGCGGCTGCTGGACATCACCGTCCAAAATCTAATTCAGCACAAGGGCGGCTGGGACCGCGACAAGGCCGGCGACCCGATGTTCAAGTCGCTCGCCATCGCCAAGGCCCTGGGCAAACCCGGCCCGCCCACGGCCGACGACATCATCCATTACATGGCCGGCCAACCGCTGCAATTCGATCCCGACAGCAAATCGGTCTATTCCAACTTCGGCTATTGCGTCCTGGGCCGCGTCATCGAGAAGGCGAGCGGCAAGAAGTACATCGACTATCTGCACAGTGACGTAACCAAACCGCTCGGCTTGACAAGCATCCAGCTGGGCCACACGCTGCCCAACAGCCGAAATGCCAAGGAACCGATTTATTTCGATCCAGGCTTTGGCCGCAATGTGATGGCGCCCACCAGCAAAATCGACGTGCCCGCGCCAGACGGCACCTTTTGCCTGGAAGCGATGGACTCCCACGGCGGCCTCATCGCCTCGGCGCCCGATTCAGTGCGGTTTCTGCAAGCCTACTGGATGAACGGCCAGCCGCGCAAGGACGGCGAGTCGGCTGCCTACAGTTTCTTCGGCAGTTTGCCGGGCACGTGGACGATGGTGGTGCAACGCAAAGACGGCGTCAATATCGCGGCGCTGTTCAACCAGCGGACGGACCCTTCGGGATTGGCGTATGAGGATATTCAGAAAATGCTGAACAAGGCGGCGGATGGGGTTAAGGGTTGGCCAAAGTGAAGGCGACAGGGTGGCCGGGGCTGGCAAGCAAGACGCGGGCGAATCATTGCCTGACCCAAGCCCCGGCTGAATGTGGATAAACGTTTGAGCATTCACCGAGGCCCGGCCGGGGCTTGGTCACTTTTGCTTTGAAGATTCAGCCTTTATTCCAGCCCCTGCCACCCTGCAGTCGTAGGTAAAGGTGCCGGTCGCCAGGGCATTCGAGCCGAAACCGTTCTATCTTACTATTTCGTCGCGCCCAATTGCTTTAACAATGCAGTTAGTTGTTCGTTGCTCTGTGCAAGCTTGAGGCATGTATCGCCAAATTCGTTAGTCGCATTAATCTCTGCGCCACTTTCCACCAACAGGGCAACTAGAGCGCCGGCATTTTCCTTCCCATAAGTTACAGCAAAATGAATCGGAGGTGTTCCCTTGAGCGTTCTGCAGTTGGGGTTTGCACCATTCTTCAAAAGCACTTTAACAATCATCAGTTGGCCCTTGTGGGCACCAAAATGGAGCGGCGTTTCGCCTTCTTGCTGAGTCCTATTCGGATCGGCGCCGCCTTTTAACAGAGCTTCCACGATTTCCACTTTGTCCTTCCAGACAGCTTTGTGCAAGGGAGTTTCGCCAAGATAATCTGCTTTGTTAGGGTCTGCACCATTTAACACCAAAAGTTGCAAAACTGGCGTGTGTCCCATCTCACAGCAATAGTGAAGCGGCGTTTTTCGATTTGTCGTCTCTGCGTCAACTTTGGCTCCACTTGCCAACAATATTCGGCAAATCTCAGCTTCTCCGGCGAGGCTTGCATAGTGGAGTGGAGTGCATTTGACCTCATTCTCAGTGAACGCAATCTCTTTGTTTTTTGCCAGCAGAGCCTTGACGAGATCAAGATTGCCGACAGCCGACGCAATCATAATGTCTTGGTTGGCGCCTTTTTTTGCTAGCCATCGCGCCACGTCCAATTGCCATCGCCCGATTGCCCAGGTGATTGGTGTTTTTCCAGCCTTGTCCAGCTCATCGATGTTAGCGCCATTTGCCAAAAGCAGGGTGGTGATTTCCTTTTTGCCGTTTGATGCCGCAAAATGCAGTGGAGTTCCCCCATTCGTTGATTTGGTGTTGACACTCGCTTTGGCGTCGATCAACAACTTCACTATCTTTTCAGATCCTTCATAGGACGCCATGTGAAGTGCAGTCAGGCCGTAGGTTGTTTGAATTGAAATATCACTTTTTCCCTTGATTAGCAGCTCAGATACGTCGTCATGATTGCGGTCTATGGAAACGTGCAAAGGAGTGTATCCCTCTTTTGTTTCTTTGGCATCAAGGTTTGCTCCTTTCGATAATAACAGCGCTACGATCTGCGTTTTTCCTTCCCTCGCGGCAACGTGCAAAGCGGTTATGCCGTCAGCCCCGGCGGAATTGATGAGCGCGGGATTAGCCTCCAAGATTTGCGCTACCGCCTTTTCTTTGCCTTCAGCGCAGGCGCCTTGCAGCTCTTGAAGATTGGCGGCTTGATTTTGTTGGCAGCCGGCGGATAACAAAAGCACGCAGACCAAATCAAGCGCAAAAACACCGTGCAAACAAAGTGGCAGCTTCATGGCAACATCCCTAAATCACTGGCCTCGTTTGTCGTTTACGACAGGATGCGATTTTCATTCCGTAAAGAACCGGTTGAGGAAATCTTTGCAATTCGGACGAATTAATCAGTTTTGCTCATCGCTGTAGGCCTGAGGCGCAAACTCACGCCTTCTTCCTCTTCTCATACTTCGCCGGCTCCGGCTCCGCGATTTCTTTCAACAATTGCTGAATCACATCCTCGCTCGTCTTGCCCTCGGCCTGGGCTTGAAAATTGGTGCTGACGCGATGCCGCAATACGGGGATGGCGACTTTCTTGATGTCGTCCACGGCAACGCTGAAACGGCCATCCATCGCGGCCATCGCCTTGGCGCCCTGGATGAGGAAAATGCCGGCCCGCGGGCCTGCGCCCCAATCGACCATGCGTTTGACGAAGGCGGGGGACTCGCTGTCGTGCGGCCGGGTGGCGCGGACCAGCCGCAACGCATACTCGCGGACGAAATCGCCGACCGGCACGCTGCGGACCAGCTTCTGCATGTTGATGATGGCGCGAGCGCTTAGCACCTTGGTGATCTCCGTGGCCTCTTCCTTGGTGGCCAGTTCGATGATGCGTTTCTCCTCGTCGTAACTGGGATAATCAACCTTGATGTTGAACATGAAGCGGTCGAGCTGGGCCTCGGGCAAAGGGTAAGTGCCTTCCTGCTCAATCGGATTTTGCGTGGCGATGACGAAAAACGGATCGGGCAGGTTGTAAGTTTCCTGGCCGGCCGACACCTGGCGCTCTTGCATCGCCTGGAGCAGGGCGGCCTGCGTCTTGGGAGGCGTGCGGTTAATCTCGTCGGCCAGCAAGATATTGGTGAAGATCGGGCCACGGACAAAGCGGAAAGCGCGTTTGCCCGGCTCGGTTTCGTCGAGGATGGTGGTGCCGGTGATGTCCGACGGCATCAAGTCGGGCGTGAACTGGATACGTTTGAAAGCCACGTCCAAAATTTGGCTGATCGAGCTGACCATGAGCGTCTTGGCCAGGCCGGGAACGCCGACGAGCAGACAGTGGCCGCGCGTGAAGATGGCGGCCATGATCTGTTCGATGACATCGGTCTGGCCCACGATGGCTCGCCGCAGCTGCTCGATCATCTGCGTGCGGGCCTGGGAGAATTGCGTCAGGTATTCGGCGATGCGGTCGGTCGACACCGGTGGTCCTTCCGTGTGGGGGACGGGAATAAGTGTTGCCTCTCATTGTAGACGGCCGCTTGCGGCTTAGCGATGGGAGCTTAATCCACGAGCACAGCGTTGCGGGGCAGCCAGCCGATCTCACCGCCGGGAAACTGCACCTGGACCCAGCCGCCGCGCTCGCTCAACAGTCGGGCCTCCATGCCGCGATTGACGAGCGGCAACTCGGGATGACGCGGATACATGCTGCCATTGCCGCGCCGCATCGGGAAACCATTGACCGTGACGACAACCAGCGGCTGCCGCGTATGCTCGGCGATGCGATGTTCGAGAAAACCCCACCAGACGCCGGCCAATGAAGCCGCGAGGAATAACGCGACTGCAACAATTATCAACGAGCGACGGCGAACGACTAACCAGCCGGCGACCGCGAGCCAGGCCATGCCGTACAGAATCATTGCAGATCGCAAAAGGAACGCTGGCGAAGGCCGCGGCAACAACGGCGGCCAATCGTCACCGCTGGGGCGCTGCTTGGCCGCGCCTTCTGAATAGCCCACCAGGTCGCGTGCGGCTTCCAGGTTTTCCCACAGCTGCTTGTGCAAGGGATGAACCTGCAACCCGCGGCGGTAAGCGACAATCGCTTGCGGCAACTCGTCGCCTAGCATATGGGCGTTGCCGGCGTTGAGGAAAAGGTCAGGGTGTTGATAACCGGAGTCGATGTATTTCTGGTACTCGGCCGCAGCTTGGCGAAATGCCAGGCGAGCTTTGACGCTATCCTCGCCAGCGTTGATCCCCTTGCGGAAAAGCGCTTCAGCTCCATCTGGCCCTGGCTTGTCCGAAGCGGCGGCCTGGTCAACACAAAGCAGCACCGCGGTTAGCGCGACGACAAGACGCATAAGTCCTTCTCCAGGTGTTGCAGCAGCATTTCCGCATCGGCCTTGAGGTTTGAAGTGGCCATTGATTTTGACGGCGCAAACATGGCGGCGTCACAGCAATTGAAAAACGCTTCCGCTTGACTTGCCACCTCCGCCGGCAAGCCGCGTTCCAGCAGTTCTTGTTTCAATTCAGCCGCCGTCGGCCCGCCCGCCGGCAACTCCACATGCAATCGCAGGTAATCCTCTACGACCTGTCGAAACTCCGGAGTGGTCGCCGACGATCCGAGTTTATGCAATCGGTTTAATGCCAGACGCAGCGCCCGGCCCTGATGCAACCACAAGCGCCTGGCGGCATCGGGAAAAAGTCGCCGCCATAGGACATAGCCTACCACGCAACAAAACGGCGGCAAAACCAGGCCGCCGATCGAGGTCACTATCCGCATTCTGGGGGAGGGACTCTTTGTCAACAGTGCATCATCTTCCACGATATGTTGAAACTTGGCGCGACTGCCGGCCGGCGCGGTCAATCCAATGGACGGCCGCGGCTTGACATCCAAAGAGATGCTTGCGCTGGTGGCCGCTTTGAAGTCAGGACTGCCCATAGTGTGGTAATAGACAAACTCCAGTGACGGAATCTGCTTGACGCCGGCGTGCTTGGGCGCCAGCCGCCAGTAAAATTCCCAGGTTTTTTCGGCGGCCACGAAGCGGTCGTCCTCCGGCAAAGGCTCAATAAAAAAATCGCGTTTCATTTCGGACGGGAACAACTGCAGTTTGTCGCGCTGCGGCCGGTGCTGCCACGGACCGGGTTGCAGCGAAACGATTTTGACGGTCAGTGTGATCGGATCCTCGACGCGAACGTCTGTCGGAGTGGCGTGGACTTCAATGCGGTAAACGCCGGCGGCGCCACTGAAATTGGCAGGCCGATTGAGGAGAGGAATGGTGACATCGCCGCCGTTCAGAAGCAGAGACATTAGCAAGACACAGGGTTTCATCATGGTGGTATTCGCCGCTCACCAATCCTTGACGCCTGGGATTTCATCCCCCAACCCCGCCGGACGCGTTTGCTCACCCTCGATCCGCCGGATCACGCGGGCCAGCAATTCGCGGGCATCGGCGGCGTCGAGTGGTTCGAGTTCCGCCGTGTCGGGCAGCGTCTTGATGTTGCCCGCACCAGGCATTACTTGATCCGTCGGAGCCGCCTTTTTGTCGCCGGGTTGGGGTTTGGCGCCGGAACCTTGAAGTGGATCGAGCGGGCCTGGCTCGGAGCCAATGAGCGGGTCCGTGGTTGGTTTGATGCTGTCGGATTTGGGCGGATTTTCCGGATCTTTGTTGCCGTTGGCCGCCTTGATGTCGGCGCGAACCTTCTGCCAGAGCAAATGGGCCAACTCGATGTTGTGCTCGGCGTCATCGCGCAAAAGCTTATTGGCGTTACTCTCCTTATAACACAGCTTGAAGGACACCTGGGCACGCAATAGGGCGTCGAGGTCCTTGGACTCCCAACCGCGCTGGAGCAGTACGGTGCCAAGATCGTAAAGGGCTTTGAGTCTGCGGTCGGCGGGCGCCGCGCGGTCCTGGAGACAGCGCAGATAACACAGCTCCGCCTCGCGAAGCCGGCCCAGGCGAAATAGCGTAACGCCCTTGTTGAAGGCGATGAGTCCGGGATCTTCGGCGCGCTCCTCGGCTTGCTCGAAGAACTTCAAGGCCAAGGGGTAGTCTTTTTTCTGGAAAGCGTCGGTGCCCAGGCGAATGAGATCATCAACTTCCGCGGGCGTGGCTCCAACCAATAAGACAGCAAGCATCGCCAAGGCTGCTGCCGCGGCCAACGGTGCCGGCCGCAGCGACATTCCACTGAGTAGGTTGTTGTCAGACATCGTTTGCTCTGTTGAACGTTTGGCGGCTCTCCTGCCATCACTGACGACCAGGCTTGCTCCGAGTAACAGTAAGCCCGGCGCCAAAAACCAGCGGAAGCGCTGGTGAAAATCGTCGGTCAAAATCGACTCGCGCGGCCGGGCTGACGCAGCCTCCAGGATGGAGGAAAACAGGGTGCCGGGCACCACGTTTTGCGTGCGAACCGGGAAATACACGCCATCGGTTCGCTGGGCGATCTCCTTTAGCACTTCTTCATTCAAGATAGTCTCGACGGGCTGATCGCCAAAGGCCAACAACTTGTCGACGAGGCGAATCTTGGTGGGTTTGGTGGGATCGCCGACGCCGATGACGTAGACCGGCATGGCAGCCTTGTGTGCGGCAGCGGCGCCGTCCTTCCATTCGCCGTCGCCGGCCGGGTCGTCGCCGTCGGAAATGAGCAGAATCACTTGCGAGCCGCGATAAAGGGGATCAGCAACGTGGGCTTCCACCGCTTCGCGCAGGCCTTGACCGAGACGGGTGCCGGAGAATGGACCGTCCTTACCGGGACGCAGTTCGGTCGGCAAGTTAGCGGCATCCTGGCGCAAGACGGCTTCCAGGAACAAATCGTAGTCGTTGGTCAATGGCACGATCAACTGGGCTTTGGCGGCGCTGGCCACCAGGGCGATGCGATGACCGCCGCGCTGTTTGAGAGTGGTGGCCAGGTCGGCAAGCACACGCTGGGCACGCAGCTGCCGGCTCGGCGTCTCGGCGAGCATGCTGCGGCTAACATCCAGGACGACGACCAGATCGCGGGCTGTGCCGGCAATGGCCGCTTGGTCGCGGCCCCAATGTGGTCCGGCTGCGGCGACGCCGACTAGCATAAGACCGCCGGCTACAAGTAAGCCGTGCAGCCAGCGACGAGTGGGCGAGGGTCGCACGCCGCCGAAGAGCCGCCAGCCGCGATGGCGCGCGAACCGCGCCCATAGCGCAAGACCAGCCAGCATAGGCAGGCCGAGCAACAGCCAGAGCGCTTGCGGATGAGCCAGCCATTCGGTAAAGAAAATCATCGTGTGCCACTCAATGCGGCAAAGCCGCAACGTGGGACGGCCTGGGAAGGCCGTCCCACTTGGTTAAGGCAAGCGTCGCCAGAGCGTTAATTCCAGGCCCATCACCGTAAACATTAAGATTAACGCCGCGCCGCCAAACCAAGCATATCCTTCCCAATAGCGGCGATAACGAAACGTCTCAATTTTCTCCCGCTCGATGCGGTCCAATTCGCCGCCCAGATTGACCAACGCCTCAAACAGACCTTTGCTATCGCTGGTCGCGTAATACTGGCCGCCGGTCATCTTGGCGACTTCTTGCATCGACTTTGTGGCATTGCGGCGATTCTCAGCGGCGAACTTGTCGGCGGGAGTGTCGCCTTTGAGCGGGGCATCGCTGCCCGGATCGATCACCATGATCGGGATGCCAAAGTGGCCTGCGAACTGGGCGCCCTGACGCGGCCGCAACGCTTCGGGTATCGCACTCTGCTCGCCGTCGGTCGCGATAATCATGACCTTGTGTTTGAAGGGGGAAGTGTTCAAACGATGCACGCCCCAAGCGATGGCATCGCCGACGTTTGTGTCGAAGTCATGGCCGCCCTTGTTCGTCTCCTCGCGGTCGAGCATTTGCAAGAGTGCATCGTGGCTGAGCGTGAGCGGACAGGAACTTTTGGGACGGCGCGTGAAAGTCACCAGGCCAATCATGTCGTTGGGCCGCGGCGACAGTTCTTCTCCCTGGGGTCCAGCGCCGCCGGCCACAAACGTCCGAAATGCTCGCTTCATCGCCGTCAAGCGCGTGGTTGGCTTGCCGTCCCACATGAAATCCGGCTCGTTCATGCTATTGCTTACGTCGAAGACAAGCAAAATGGCAATGCCTTCGGTGGGTACACGCGAACCAGGGTCAGGCCAACGCGGCCCTGCCAGGGCGATCACCGCGACGCTCCAAGCTAGTCCGCGGCCAATGGCGCCACAGCAGCGTGAGATTGCTCCGCGCGGCGTGTTGATCGCGGCTACTACGCTGGTGTCCGGAAAGCGCAGCGTCAGCGGTTTACGGCGCAGCCACCACGCGATCAAAATTGGCACGACCGGCAAAAGCAGGAGCCAAAATGGTTGACTGAATTCGGGGGCTGTCACTTTGTCACCTAACAACATCACCCGGTTGCTTACGCAATTCGGCTCGCCACACATCACCCGGTTGCTTATGCAACTCGGCTCGACAAACCCGCCCGCAAAGCCTTCAAAGTCGTCATTCTACACGCGACGGCCGGTTATTCTTGCCCAGAACCCCTAGGTTTTCCATTGGTTACGGCTTGCGTCCTTGATAAACTCAAGCGGTTAGCTTCTCCCTCTAAGAGATGACCGCCATGGCTGAAACGTCTAACCGCGCCAAGTCCGCACCACAACAGGCTCGTTCAGGCCGTTCCACGGCCGCGCCGCAATTATCGGTACGCTACTGGAAACGGATGCGGCCCAACAAGGTCTATCCCGTGTTCGTCACTTGCAGTGGCGGCGGCGACGGGGTTGGCGTTGTTACGCTCCGCATGGTGGCGGCCGGCGCCCAGGTGGTCCCGGCCGAGCAGGAGTTTGATGCCAGCAATGCAAGGGAGAAAGTCA
>DASRAT010000669.1:0-8821 GCA_035638015.1 Gemmataceae bacterium
CGGGCGATTGCCGGGCTTTCCATGGGAGGCGCTCAAACGCTTACCGTGGCAATCGCGAGACCGAAAGATTTTGCCTATGTCGGGGTGTTCAGCTCCGGGTTGCTGTTTGGCAATGCGGCGGATTCAGAGAAAGCGATTCAAGCAGGCATTGCCGACGCCGAAAACCGCAAAGGTTTGAAACTCTTATGGTTCGCCACCGGGTCCGAGGACTTTCTGCTCAAGCAAACCCGTTCGACGGTTGACCTCTTCAAGAAGCATGGCACGAATCCCGTTTTTCGAGAAACTAGCGGGGGCCATACCTGGATCAACTGGCAACTATATTTGAATGAGTTCGCGCCCCAGCTTTTTAGAGAATGAGTCTTCGCGAGAGGGATTCTAACATGCCAGTGAAACCGCCCAGGCTTTTGCGCAAGTCTGCCATCGTTGGCATGGTCGGGTTGGCGCTCCTTCTCTGGTCCGCGCCACCCGCCAATGGGCAAGTAAAGCGCATCGTTATCGACAAAAATGAAGGTGCTGTCCCTGGGGGCAAGAACAAGGGCGGCGGAGGTGCGTACACGCGCATCACCGGCAAGGCTTTTGGCGAGATAGATCCCAAGGATCGGCGCAACGCCATCATCAACGACATCGAGTTGGCGCCTCGCAATGAGCGAGGCATGGTGGAGTACGTGGCGACTTTTTCGCTTTCGGTGCCGAAGGACCTGTCCAAGGCGAGCGGTGTTCTCTTTTACCTGGTGCCGAACCGAGGCGCCCGGCCTGGAGATCCCGGCGACTTGCTCGCGCGGGGCGACATTATTCTTTCGAGCGGCTGGCAGGGAGACATTCGTGGGAAGGCGGGCGCCGAGACCATCACCGTCCCCGTGGCAAAAAACAAGGACGGCTCGAGCATCACGGGTCCGGTCGTGACCCGTTTTACCGGCCCGCAAGCCGGAACCAAAACACTTTCTTTGCCAAACAGTTTTGCGCTGGCAAGCAAGGATACCACCCAGGCCACTCTGACCAAACGGACCTCCGCGGCGGGCGTGGCTATTCCCATCGCCGGCGCGGATTGGGCCTTCTCCGACTGTCGCCAGGTTGCTTTCCCTGGAACGCCGGACCCAACCAGGATATCCATCAAAGGGGGCTTTGAGTCCAAGTACATTTATGACGTGGTTTACTTGGTGAAAGATCCCAAGGTGCTGGGGATGGGGTATGCGGCCACGCGCGACATCATCTCTTTCTTCAGGCATGCCGCCAAGGACGAAAACGGCACGGCGAACCCCGTGTACGGGGACGTTAAACACGTGATTGCCAAGGGCGATTCGCAAGCGGGCAACTTTATCAAGTCGTTCATTCATCTTGGCTTCAACGAAGATCTGTCAGGCCGGATTGTCTGGGACGGAGCAAATCCCCACATTGCCGGACGGCAACAACCTCTCAATTTCCGGTTCGCGGTCCCCGGCGGCGCCGTGAATTTCTGGGAACCCGGCAGCGAAGGCGTGCTGTGGTGGAGCGATTATCCGGACACGGCGCGTGGCCGAGCGACAACCGGCTTGCTGGCGCGCGCCAAAGCCGCCGGGGTTATGCCGAAGATATTCGAAACCTTCGGGTCGGCGGAAATATGGGGCTTGCGCATGTCCCCGGCTCTGGTGGGCACCAAGGCCGACGCGGATATTCCGTTGCCGGCAAACGTGCGCCGCTATTACTTCCCGGGCACGACTCACGGCGGGGGCAGCGGAGGCTTTAACGTCGGGGCCGGCGGAGCCAAGGATGGCGGCAGCGGTGGTCTGGCGGCCAATTCCAACTCGCAACAAGACACAATCAAAGCGCTCCGGGTGGCCTTGATCGACTGGGTCGTCAAGGGCGTCGAGCCGCCGCCGAGCCAATACCCGCTGCTCGCCAAGGGCCAGCTGGTGCTACCCGATCATGTCAGTATGGGATTTCCACGGATTCCCGGTATGCCGCTCCCGGACCAAAAAGTAAACCTGATCTACGATTACGACTTCGGGCCCGAATTCCGTGCCAATGATTTGTCGGGAGCCTTTAAGTTTACGGCGCCTCCTGCCATCAAACAGATAATTCCCAGCCTCGTCCCAAAAGTTGACGCCGACGGCAACGAAATCGGCGGCGTCCCCTCGGTTTTGCATCAGGCGCCGCTTGGCACTTACCTGGGTTGGAATGTGCAAACGCCGAACGGAAGCTATGTGGGCGGCTTTATTCCCTTCGCCAAAACCAAGAAGGAACGGCTTGCCGCGGGTGACCCGCGGCTATCCCTGGAAGAACGTTATCGCGATCACGCCGGGTATGTGGCCGTGGTCAAGGCCGCTGCTGAACGCCAGGTGAAAGAGCGCTTCCTCCTTCCTGACGACGCGGCCAAGCTCATCAAGGCAGCCGAGGCGGGCAATGTATTGCGCTGACAGGGCGAGGAAATGGCATGACCGCCGGGACGTTGGCAATCGGATGCGCTGCAGGTTTCGGCGGGGACAGGACCGACGCCGCGGGGCCGGTCGTGGACACGCTCATCGCGCGGGGCGGTTCCAGTGTGCTGGTTTTTGAGGTGTTGGCTGAGCGTACGCTCGCCTTGGCCCAGCTTGAGCGCCGCGCCAATCCAGAGCAAGGCTACGCGTCGCTCTTGGACCCTATGGTGCGGCCCATTCTGCGCCGATGCCTTGAACACCGCATTCCCATCGTGAGCAACTTTGGAGCCGCCAACCCGTCCGCAGCCGCACGTCTCATCCGGCAAATCGCGGCACAGGAAGGCGTGCGCAAGCTGCGGGTGGCGATTGTCGAGGGAGACGATCTTTCGGACGCGCGTTGTCGGGAGCTGTTGCGGTCTTGGCTGGCCCCTGCCGACGCGGTCCGCGACATAGTGAGCGCTAACGTTTATCAGGGCGCGGCGGCAATCGCGGAGTCGCTGCGGGCCGGTGCGCAGGTGGTGGTGACGGGGCGAGTGGCCGACCCGTCGCTGGCAGTGGGTCCGGCGCTGGCCCATTTCAACTGGAGTGAATCGGATTGGGATCTCCTCGCTCGCGCCACGGTTGCCGGCCACCTAATTGAATGCGGCGCACAGGTCACCGGCGGCTATTTCGCGGACCCCGGTTTCAAGGAGGTTCCCGATCTGCATGCGGTAGGATTCCCCATCGTCGAGATCGCGGCAGATGGTGGGCTTGTCATTGGCAAAGCCGATGCCACTGGCGGCATGGTGGATTGCCGCACGGTGAAGGAGCAACTGCTCTACGAAATCCACGACCCGGCGGCCTACTTGACGCCCGACGTGGTGGCCGACATCTCGGGAGCTGAAGTGATTGAAGTCGGGCCGAATCGTGTGGCGGTTTCAGGGGTTCACGGTCATCCGCGGCCGAAAACGCTCAAGACGATTGTCTGTTTCGACGGCGGCTGGCTGGGCGAGGGCGAAATCTCTTACGCGGGCCCGAATGCCGAGAGGCGTGCTCGCTTGGCCGCCGATATTATTCGGCGGCGGGTCGGGAGCGGACTGACCCTGCGTTGCGATCTTATCGGCGTGCTGAGCGTGTTTGGCGACGATTGCGGCCGGGCTTTCGCCCGTCAGCCAACAAGTGACTCTCAGGAAGTGCGTCTGCGCGTGGCCGGCGCACACGCCGACCGCGCGTGCGTGGAGAATTTGCTTCGCGAGGTGATGGCACTTTACACCTGTGGGCCGGCCGGCGGCGGCGGCGTGCGGACGTCAATCACACCCCGGCTCCATTCCGCGTCCTGTTTCGTGCCGCGCGACCTCGTACCAGCCAGGTTTACCTTTCTGGAATGATGATGGAAAAGGACATCGCCACCGTTCCGTTGCACTGCATCGCTCATGGTCGCGCTGGCGACAAGGGCGACACTGCCAACATCAGTTTGATAGCTTACCGACCAGAGTTCTTCCCCTTGCTGGTCGAACAAGTGACCGAGCAGCGCGTGGCGGAGGCTTTTCGCGAGCGCGCTCCAACCGCCGTACGGCGTTACGTGCTGCCCAAACTGTGCGCGCTGAACTTCGTCCTGGAGGGAGTACTCGACGGCGGCGTCAATGAATCCCTTGGTCTGGATACCCACGGCAAAACACTCGCCTTTTTGCTGCTCGGTTTGGAGGTCCAGGTGCCGGCCAAATTACTGTAGCTCGGTGTGTTTGTAGTGGCCCGATTTATCGGGCCGCATTTGACCCGATAAATCGGGTCACTACGAACGAACAGCAGCAAAAGGAATTAGACCATGCTTGCCCTGCTCGGGCTACTGACCATCATTATTCTTCTGGCTGCTATAATCAGCAAGCGGATGTCCCCGCTGGTGGCGCTGATCGTGGTTCCCGTCGTCGCCGCGCTGGTCGGCGGCTTCGGGTTGGACACGGGCAAGTTCATCGTGCGCGGCATCCGGGACGTTGCGCCTTTCGCGGGGATGTTTATCTTCGCCATCCTGTATTTCGGGATCATGACCGACGCCGGTCTGCTCGATCCCATCATCGACCGCATCCTCCACGCCGTCGGAACGCACCCGCGCCGCATCGTCGTCGGCACGGCGCTGCTTGCGTTGGTTGTTCATCTGGACGGATCTGGCGCGGTCACGTTTCTAATCACAATTCCCGCAATGCGACCACTCTACGACCGGCTGGGCATGGACAGGCGCGTGCTCGCCTGCGTCGCCTCGTTGGCTGCCGGGGTAAATTTCCTGCCATGGACGGGTCCGACGTTGCGGGCGTCGGCCGCGCTCCACATACCCGTGGCCGAGCTTTTCAACCCACTCATTCCGATTCAAGCCATCGGGCTCCTCTACGTTTTCACCGTCGCCTACTGGCTGGGCAGAAGGGAAGAGAAACGACTCGGTCCGAGCAGCTTCGGTACTGGACAGATCGTTCCCCGTCCTCTCTCCGAGGAAGAAAAAGGCTTACGCCGACCGCGCAACTTCTGGCTCAACATGGTGCTGACCCTGGTCCTCATGGGCGGCATGGTGAGCGGCCAAGTCGAGCCGGTGGTGTTGTTCATGCTCGGCACGGTGCTGGCATTGCTGATGAATTATCCGCACGCCGACCAACAGCGTTCGCGGGTCGATGCGCACGCCAAGCCCGCGCTTGTGATGGCCGCCATTCTACTGGCTGCGGGGGCGTTTATCGGGATCATGAATGAATCAGGCATGCTTACCGCGATGGCGCAGGCCGCGGTCGGCCATCTTCCCCCTGAGTTTGCAGGCCACATTCCATTCGTGCTGGGGCTAACCTCCATGCCTTTGAGCCTGTTGTTCGACCCCGACTCCTTTTATTTCGGCGTGCTGCCCGTAGTGGCCGAGGCGGCCCAGGAACACGGCGTTCCGCGCATCCAAGTGGGCCAGGCGGCCCTCCTTGGACAAATGACGACCGGCTTTCCAGTAAGCCCTCTTACCCCAGCGACCTATCTGATCGTGGGCCTTGCCGGAATCGAGTTGGGCGATCACCAACGCTTTTCCTTGCCATTCCTTTTTGGCGCCTCCGTCGTGATGACCATCACGTGTGTCTTCCTTGGCCTTATCCCGGTTTGAAAAGTGATGTTCGAAACTACGACGTGGAAGCCATCGCTGCCCTCATCTTAGGCAGCGTATCAGCCTTTTTTGGCTTCTGCGTCCTTGTAGCCCAGCAACGATAGCATCTGCACTCCATACCGCTTTCCAAGCTCCCTATAGCCTGCTGGAGTGAAATGCAATCGGTCTTTTTGGCATGTGCAACCAGCCGAAGAAATGACATGAGCAGTGGGTATCGTCTTCGGCAACTGGGCAATGATCGCATTATGGCTTGCGCAAGCGCCTTTTTGATCCGCATGCACGAGTTCGCCCGCAAGCAGCGGCGACGATTCAGGCGTGAGATTCAGATCTTTGATCAAGTTGTCGTATATACCCTTCACTTTTGCAGGCCATTGCTTGTCATTGTTATTAGACTCGCCCTGATGTAACAGGATTCCCTTGATAACGCCCTTTTTCTGGGCCAATTTTCCCATCTCAACAAGATGTGCATAGGGATTTCCACCATATTCCTTAATAATGTTGGTCATCCACGGTGCAGCCGTCGCGGCATATGTTTTGAAATTCGTTTTGTCAAAAAGCTCAATTTTGCTACCGGCTACTGAAACGTTAACAACACCTACCTTGATGTTTTTCGGAAGCCTGGCAATCATGGTTCGGCCAAAATAATCGGCAGGGCAAAGCCCGCTCGAGCTTCTGCACAAAGGGGCGACAGCCGGATACCAATTGCCCTTTTTCCTGCCCTGTTTTGTAAAGTCAACCGCTGCCAAGACCTGGAAGCGATCATCCACGGTTTTGTCTTGTTGCTCAATGCCCGGGTAGCCCTCCATATTGGACTGTCCAAAACAAAGGAAAACATAGAAATTCGAATCAGGCTCTTGAGCAAAAGCGGTCGGAATAAACGCGACTGTCGGCAATGTTAATGCTGCAAGGAAGAGCCACACCAGCTTCATTTTCATGGAATTTGTCTCCAAGAACAAACGTTACGCACGGGTGCAGCACCCTGGTTCTCTTCGTCGAAGATTTTTTGCCAAAACGACACAGCCAAATGTTGCACTTGCTTCCTACGCGTTCAGTTGCGTCAACCTGCCGGTGCTGTCGCCGAAACGGTCCACTTGCGCTCCCATCCGTTCCATGAGCGATAGCCAAAGGTTGCAGATGGGCGTGTTGTTCGGGCAGACAACGTGGCGACCCGCGTCAATGGTGCCGCCGCCTTTGCCGAAGAGCAGAGTGGGGATGTCGGCATGGGCGTGGGCGTTGCCGTCGGCCATGCCGCTGCCATAGACGATCATGGAATTGTCCAGAAGAGTGCCATTTCCTTCGCGCACATTGGAAACGCGGTCAATCAGGTAGGCGAGTTCGCCGACGTGATGCTCATTGATCTTGGTGAATTTCTCCTGGAGCGTGGCATTGCCAGCATGATGTGAAACACCATGATGTTCCTCGGTGAAACCCAGTTCGGGATAGGAGCGGCGGTTGCCTTCGGTGGCCATCACCAGGGTGGCGATGCGTGTCATGTCTGTTTGCAGCGCCAGGACGAGCAGGTCGGCCATGAGGCGGAAATGATCGCGGAAAAGGGCTGGAATGCGGGCCGGACGTTGCATGCCGCTGGCGGCGCTGGCCGGCACGTTCGCCGGCGGCGCCTGGATGCGGCGCTCGATATCCCGAATGGACGTCAAGTATTCATCCAGGCGGCGGCGGTCCGCGGCGCTGACGCCCCGGTTGATTTCGGAAGTCTGCTCCTGGACATAATCGAGAACGCTGAGATTGAAACTTTCGCGCTGCTGCTGCGTGATCGATGTTGCGCCCGACGATTGGCCGGCGAACAGGCGATCGAAAACAATCCGCGGGTTCACTTCCTTGGGCGCGGGTGTCGTGGGCGAGCGCCACGAGATATTCGTCTGATAAACGCAGCTGTAGCCGGTGTCACAAAAGCCGTCTTGCTGACCGAAATCGCAGCCAAGTTCCAGGGACGGAAAACGGGTCGCGTTGCCGATTCGCTGAGCAACGACCTGATCGCAGGTGGTGGCCGCACGAATGTCGTTCCCCATCGTTCGGAAAATGGAGACACCAGAAAGATAAGCCGGCAAAGTGCAGGCGTGGGCGCCGCCGCCCCGGGCATTGGCATCCGCCAGGTTGGCAAAGACAAGCATGTTGTCTTTAAAACGCTCGAGCGCGGCCAGCGTCCGCCCCAGCTGGTATTGGCGTCCTTGCCCAGTCGGTTTCCAGGCCGGCATCATGACCCCGTTGGGAAAATAGACGAAGACCAATCGCCTGGGGAAGGAATTGGCGGCCGTCTGGGCCGTGACGCTAGCGGTCCTGGGCAACATCGCCTCCAGAAACGGCAACGCAATTGATACGCCCATGCCCTTGAGAGCAGTCCGCCGCGACAATGGTTGAAAAGGCATTGGTTAACTTCCTTTCGCTTTGCGTTTTTGGAAGAGGTCGCTTTCCACGATGGCGAGGATCGTGCTGGAAAAGCGATCTTGCTGCTGCGACACCCTGGAGCAAATTTCCTGCACCGCGCAACGATCGGCGTAATCCAAACCGCGGCCCAGCGCATAAATCAGCAGTTTTTCGACCAGGGCCTTGCGGAACTCGGCTTGATTGCCGTTCAGGATCGCGCGGAACTCACCGATGCTGCTAAACGACTTGCCGTTGGGAAATAGCCCGGAACTGTCGATTTCGAATCCAGCCTCTTTGGTGCGCCAGACGCCAATCGCATTGTAGTTTTCCAGGGCCAGGCCGTAAGGATCGATTTTACTGTGACAGCCGGCGCATTGGACATTGTCCCGGTGTTTTTGCATGATCTGCCTGACGGTGCCGGTAAGAGCCGCGCCGTCGGCATCCAGAGGCGGCACATCCACGGGAGGCGGATCGGGATGATCATTAAACAACGTCTCCAGCACCCAGATGCCGCGCTTCACGGGAGAGGTGCGGGTCGGCGTCGATGTCAACGTAAGGATGCTTGCTTGCGCCAGCAGGCCGCCGCGATGGTGGCGGGGATCGAGCTTGACTAGGCGAAACCCCTTGCCGGTTACGCCTTCGATGCCATAATGCTTGGCGAGCCGTTCATTCAAAAAAGTGTAATCCGCATCCAGAAAATCCATGACGCTGCGGTCTTCCTTGAACACATGCTCAACAAAACGCTCGGTCTCTTCGCGCATGGCCAGCCGCAACGCCTCGTCAAATTCAGGAAACAACTTCGGATCGGGTGAAACACGATTAAGGGCGCTAAGGCACAGCCATTGCTCGGCGAAATTCTTGATCAGCGCCCGCGCCTTGGGATCCTTGAGCATCCGGCGGACTTGCTGTTCCAGCACCGCCGCATCGCGCAGCTTATTCTGGCTGG
>DASRAT010000670.1:0-6990 GCA_035638015.1 Gemmataceae bacterium
CTCGCGCCAGTCGCTTGGGCCATTGACGATTAACCGATCGCCCTCCACTCGCAAGCCGCAATCGCTGGCGACAAATTCCCGCTGCTGGCACCACTCGACAAAAGCGTGGCCCAAGGCCTGCTCGGAAACCGGCGGCGGAAACCAGCCCGGCGGTTCTTCGGGCATGGTGAATGCCGGCTGCGCCGCATGTAACTCCCAGTTGCGGCTATTGACGGCGAAGCCCACGAGCATCGTCCCCGCGTCAGTGCTGGTCCGCACCACCGCCGCAAACCAGCGCTGCGGCGTCGCCACGATCACGTCATCCCATGCCGGCCCCTGGGAGTCGTTGGATGGCAGCACCACTTCGCGAATATCGGCGGGAAACAAGTGTCGCCGTTTCCATTGTGGATCCTGGCAAGCACACGCCTTCAATGCATCGATGTCAAACGTAACCGGCGGCCCGGCCAGCCAGGCGATCCGATCCGCATGAGGCATATGCACGAAGTGCGCGGCCGGCGGCGTCATCCAGTCGGGATGCCAGAAATACAGCGCACGCCGCTGGCGCGCGGCTTTGAGATGCTCGCCGTGGGCCAACCCCCGTTGGCCGGCATCAGTCAGCATCGCCGTGTCATCGCGCCACGTGACCAATCCTTCGCCTGACAGATGTAGCAGCACGCGTCGAATCCACGCGGCGTCCAGATGCAGCCAATCGCACAGATCAGCAGGACTTGCTCCCGCCCGTGCCGCCAAGGCCTTTAAGGTCAGTAATTCCAAGGGAGGCAAATGCCGTGGCCGAAGAACCACCACGGCAGCATCGACACGATGAAAAGTGAGATAGCCCACCCACAAACCTTGGGGATGGTGACTCGCCAGCTGTCGCCGCCATGCTGCCAGCGTCCGGCCGCCAGGAAAGGCCAGGGACGCGCTGGCGCTCATGCCGGGGCGCCTTCGCTCAAAAGGAAGGCCCGCTGATGGCGGCCATTGCCTTGCAGATAACGCACCAGGCGGCCGAGTATATGCGCTTCCAGATTCGCGGCCGTTTCGTCGAGGTGGTCAAGGGCCCCGCGCCACTGGCTGCGGCGAACGAGGTTGCCGGGGTCGCCCACCAGCACAAGATGCCGCCGAGCCCGCGTCAGCGCCTGAATGAACCCCGCGGGGCCTTCACCATACTCCACGGCGCGATGGCTGTGACTGCGGGTCAAGCCGACAATGACAATATCCGCCTCACGCTGACGCAAGGCAGCGGGCGTTCCAATGGTGATCGCCGCGATGTGCGCCGCCAGTCGTGGCGACTGCTGGACAAGCTGTCGAATCAACTCCGCCTGAGCATGGTAAAGAGCAATCACGGCGATGCCGGGCCGCGTGTCATGACCGTTGGCATGCACGCGCTTTTGCAAAAGCTCCTCGAGCTTGCGCACGACGACGCGCGCTTCTGGCATGTTGACGAAGCCCTTGCCCGGCGTCAAACTGCGGACCTCGGCGGGAAGCCGGTCGGCCGAATGCACCAGCGAAAGGTCTATTTCGTGACCGGCGCCTATCACCGCCAGGCCCCCAGGCGCAGGTTCCGGTTTGCGTGGACCACGGCCGTTATGACGATCTGGCCCCTTGTGTTTCGCGACGCCTGCCACGGCAACAAATTCCACAGCCGGTTCGTCCTGTTCGGCGGCACACGCGGGCAGGCGATATCCGCCTGTACCCACCAAATCCATGACAATGCCCGCCAGCGCCTCCGTCATGCGTTGCGGCGTTTCCAACCAAACGGTTCGGCCCAAGTCCCGTAAGGACAGGTGTTGCTGCATCCATTGTTCGATGGCTGGGCGGTCCCAACCGGCAGCCCGGTCGAACGTCAAATGGCAAGTGCGATCAAGGCATGGCCCGGCAAGGTGCTCGCGCACTCCGGTTTCCAGTTCCACCGCACAGCCGTCTGCGGACGTGGGGCCAAAACAAAGCAATGTCGATTCAGGCGTTTCGGACCACCGCAATCCCCGGCTGGCGGCCTGGATTGTGATGGCTTGCATTTCCCGGAACAAAAACTCCTTGGCCGCCGGCACGGGCATGGAATCGGGGAACAAAACTTCCACCAGCGCCGGCCGGGCGTGCGGCAAGGCGAGGATGCGCAGCTCCACATCGGGGGCATCAGCCAGAGGTTCGCTTTCAATGCAGCGGCGCTGGTCGGGATCGAGGTGCCTCAATCGACAGCCCAGACGCTGTCCTTCACGGAACCACGCATAGGGCAAGTGGCTGGGATCGCAATGCAGTAGCTGCCACAGGTGATGGAAGCACTGACCGCGACCCGCGCCGGCTAAATGGGCCGTGCTGGGCTGCGCTCGGCCATTGCGAGGACTGTCCGGTGACAGGGGCGGTTCACCGACCAGCACCCAGTGGCGAGCCCGTCGGGCCGCCTTGAGAAATTCGGTTTCGTTCAACAGGTCCGCTTCATCAAGCACCAACAAATCAAACTGGCCGCCGGTAGCCGCGGCGTCGCTGAAGTGGGGATCGGACGCCAGCGCTGCCGGCGTCGCTGCGATCAGATTAGCGTAACCGGGAAGCCGGGCCGCCAGGGCATCGCTCGACGACTCGAGGAACTCGGCCCATTCACGGGCGAATGCGCAGCGAGCCTCGTCCTGTTGACGGTGGCTCTGCCATTGTTCATGAGCGGTGCGGACGGCCTCGGTGGTGTGCACACATGGACGCAGCGTCTCGGGATCGATCTGTCTGGCCAGGTCGTCCCACAGCGTCTCGTGGCGTTGCGTTTCGGCTTGTTGCAATTGGATGGCGGAGCGGAGCTTGCTTTGACGGGTGTTGATTTCAGCTTGCAGGCGGGCTTGGATTTTGGCGGCCGTTTGCTCGGCAAAGTGCCGGCGGGCATCGGCTAATTCCAGCAGGCGTTTATCGGCGGCCTCGACACTGGCCCGCAAATCAACCTGCCGCGTTTGCAACAGTTTCAACTTTCCAATCACATCGCCCTTGAACGTTGCTTTCCACCACGTCGGCGACCACCAGCGGCCGCCTTGCTTGGCGCTCGCCAGTGGCGCCATGGCGCTGATCTCCTGGTCCAGCGCCGCCAGGCTGTCGAGATCGCGATGACGCTGTTGCTCAGTCGTGGCCATCTCTGTCGCCAACTCGGCCAGCTGGGCATCACCGGTGCGCTGAAGAGATTGGATATCGACAGCCAACCGCCCCGAAGCCGCCTCGACTTCGCGGGTCACTTCAGTTTCGACATTGGCCAAATTCGCTTCGTTTTGCGCCAGCTGTTCGCCGACGCGCGCCAGCGTGTCCGCCAGCTGCTCCAGCTGCGACCACAGCGGCTCCTCATGGCGGCGGCGGGCGCATTCTAAGTCGGCCGTTTGCCGCGTCTCACGTGCCGTGCGCAGCGTTTGCGTCCGAACGGCGGCAGCGCGCTCTTCCAGTGTCAATGCCCTGATGGCCGGCGGCAACTGCGCGATATGCTCCTCAGGCCCCACACAGCGGATCGGGCAAACGCTGTCTCGCGATGCTACCTGTTCAAGGACGCGGTCCAGTGCCGCGGGATGAGCGGCCAGCAAAAGCACACGGTCGCCGCGCTTGCCGGCCTGCGTGACAATCTCGGCAATGACCCGCGATTTTCCGGTGCCGGGGAAGCCCTGGATCAAACACACATCAGGCGTGGCCAGGGCCACGGCAACCGCATGCCGCTGGGTTTCATCGAGGGCCCTGTCAACCATTTCCAGCGGCGTGGGCCGGACAGGCTCGAGTTGTTCCAACTGCCCGCCCAGCATCTTGCTCAGCAGGTTCCAGGTCCGAGGTTCATCGGTAGCCGGCAGCGGGCGTGTGGTGGAAGGCGTGGGAAGCTGGTAGCTATAAAGCAAACCTTGCTGGCGTGCCAAGGCAAGCAGGTCGGCTTGTTGGGCCGGTGAAACGCCGCGGTAGAGAAGCTCCCACTGCGAAACGACCAGGGCCGTGGTGTCGTGCGGCAGCGGGGAACGCAGGGCCGCGGCCGTGCCGCTGCCGCTTTTCGGCGCTGGCGGCGCCGCGATCGCGCCGGCCGTGCTCGCCCAAGGCTGCCGTTCCCTGTGAGACATCAGATAACCTCACCCGTTCAACCTGCCTGCCATGTTGCTCGTCCTGGTCAACATGGCAGACGCCTTGCTCCTTGGCGTGCCCGGGGTCGTCAGCTGCCCCTGCGGCAAACATTATCCACTACTGGCGCTCAAAGTGCGCCTGGAAATTTCCACCTTCAAACATTTTTCATAAGGCGTGCATCTTGGCACGAGGGGCGGGCGGACTTGCCGGAGGACGTGGTTGCGGGCGATGGCCGACCCACTTCAAGAGGAGCTTGTTTGACACTTCGTCCTGCCGGCACACGCCACGCGGCAAACGAGACTCCCTAACCACAACGTCAACTACAGGAGAGCTTGCGCCGGCTCGGCCACGCCGGTCGCTCTATTATTAGACGCTCCAAAGGCCATAAAGTATCGAGCCACATGCGGTTTTTCTGTCCAGGTTGGCAAACGGCGGGCCTCAAACTCAAACCCATCTAGTGAGCCCGAAAGCAAGCAAGGTTCACTTGGCTGTCAATATCTCCACCTGCATCTTGCCCAGCACGCGAGTCAAAGGCAACAGCGGCGTCAGTGCCCGCGTATCGTGCCAGCTGTGATCCGTCACCTTCAGGTGACTCGCTCCAACGTAACCGCGGCCCAGCGTCGCGTCCAGCGGAATCCATTGACCTTGCACAAAAACTTCGGTCCACATGTGAAAAGCCATCACCGGCCCGGTTTTGGTGTCGGCATAAAGCAGACCGATTGCGGTCTTGGAGGGAATTCCCTCGGCCCGGCACATGGCGGCCATCAACATCGCGAACTCGGTGCAATCGCCCTCTAGCGTTTTGGCCACGTGGTCAGCTGGCGCCATCACTTCCACATTGGTGACGCGCATCACCTTGTTGACATACTTCTCTATCGCCAGGGCTTTTTTCCACGGATCCTTCTCCTTGCCCACCGCCTTGCGAGCGTGATCTTTGACCCGGGCATCATCGGAGGTGATAAAATAGGAACTCTGGGTAAATTCGGCACCCGGCTGAACGCCGACGGCTTTTTTCACCGGGTTTTTGATGGCCTGAATCTGCATCTCGAACGTTTGGCCCTTGGCCTTGAGCACCTTTTGCCGATCGTCTTGCGAAAACGCCTTGGCTGCATCCTCGTCACCCTTGACTGTTATGCGATAGAGGACGGTGCTGCTGTCGTAGGGCCGCAATATGGCCTGGTTGAGACGGATCAGCTGCGTGAAACCGATGTCGGTCAACGTCGCCTCGGCGCTGGGCGCCATGGCAATGTCCTTGTTGGTGCGGTAGAGCGTCATCTTGCCCAATCCGGGAATCTCCGAATCCTGGCGCAGCGGTTTCCATTCGTCGTCGAGCCAAATTACCAGCACGGGCAATTGCACGCCTTCCAGCTTTTCGGGAGTCATTTCCACTCTCAACAGCTTGGCTTTTTTCTTGGCCAACAGCTCGATTTCCTCCTGTTCCTTCACAACCACGTCCATGCGAACCACCAGGTTCACCTGCGGCTCAAAGGTGGCGAAACTGAATTTGTCGCCCGGTTTGACTTTTTTGTCGGCGAACAGCGCTTGCTGTCGATACAGGCCCAAGACGCCGGGGTCCCACGGGGCGGGCTTCAAAACACCAGCCTTGCCGTCGAGCGAAAGCTCCAGTTGCTTGCCTTTGACCAGGCCGACGATGATGGTTTCCTTGTTGGGCCCCAGCACCTGGCGCATAAAGGTGCCGGTAACGTCACCCTTGGCCGTTTCATCGGTGCCGTTTTGGACTTCCAGGAGAATTGTCGAATTGAATCGTTTAATCAGTAGCTGCATGTCATTGGTGGTGCGGAGAATTTTCTGCCCGTCGCGTTCAAACTCCACCACGGTGGTGTGCCAAAAGCCAGCCTTGCCACCTTCGAGGTAAACAGCGTCCCACAGATCGACAACCGTTTTTTCCTTGGGGTCGCCACCCTGGGCGTGGGCTGGCACGGCAACCACGAAACCTAATACAGCTGCGATAATCCAACGTTGCATTGCGCGCTCCTGGGCCTGCGACAAAAGCCCCTGGGTGAGTCCACCTAATCATACCCGCTCGCCGTTCAAAGCTACCGCGGCTATGCCGCTTCGGCAAGGAGGAAAGCGGTAAGCCTGGTAAACTTCGCCGGTGGCGCAAAAGAAAACGACCAGGCAATTTTTCACTTGCATTTCACGTGCCGTTGACAAACCATTGACATCATTGCAAAATCGTTTATACTCTGCATGGCAAAGTTAAGCCGCAAGGGAACCGTCATGGAACTTCACGAGGCATTAACGCAGATCTCCGAAATCCGTCAGCGCGTCGCGCAGACTGAGGTCTTCCGCGGCTATCGGGCTGTCCCGGTGGCGTTTTCCGGCTTGCTGGCCTTGGCCACCGCCGGTGTGCAAATGGCGTTATTGCCTGACCCACAAAGCAACGCCTCGGCTTACCTCGCCCTGTGGGTGGGCGCCGCGTTTGTCAGCATGTTGGCGACTGGACTGGAGTTGTATCTCCACCATCGCCATGCCCGCCGACCGCTGGCCCGGCAGTTGACTTGGTTGGCGCTGCGGCAGTTCGCCCCTTGCGTGCTGGCAGGAGGTCTCGTCTTGTTCGCCGTCATGACCTATGCGGCAGATATTCTGTGGATGCTGCCCGGCCTTTGGGCCATGCTCTTCAGCCTGGGCATTTTTGCGTCGTATCGGCTGCTGCCCAAACCGACGTTTTGGGTGGGCCTGTTTTACATGTTCAGCGGCACGATGCTGCTGACACTGCGTGAAGAGGCCTTGTCGCCCTGGGCGATGGGGCTTCCTTTTGGCGCCGGCCAGCTTTTCGCGGCCGCGGTACTTTACTGGACTCTCGAGCGTCCCGATGTCGATCTCTAAAAACAAGAACGCTGAACCGACCGGCCGTTTCGCCTATGACGGCCTGGAACGCGTCATTCACGAAAAAGCCCGCCTCGGGATCGTGACCTCCCTGGCCAC
>DASRAT010000671.1:0-2212 GCA_035638015.1 Gemmataceae bacterium
AATTTGTGGCTGACACTGCTGCGCGACGTGGCCGACGAGTTGCGCCACGAAATCCGCGAAGCCGTCAAGGAAAAGCTCTGGCGGCTCAAGGAGCAGGTGTTGCGCGCTCTCCGCAACGGCGAACCTCAAGCCACGCATCTGCAGGAAGATTACCAGCTGCTAAGCGCCTATCAGCGTCTCCATCAGTTCCACATCGATCCGGCTTTCGGAGGAACCCCTGACACAACGCTGGCCGAGATCATTATTCAAACGGGCAGCCCCGAAGACCTGGTACGTGATCTCACGGCTGGCCCCACCGCCGACGTTACTCCGGGCATGCTGGAAGACGAGCCGGTGTTGGTCAAGCCCGCCCGCCGCGGCGACGGCGATTTGCCGCAAGCCCTGCCGGCCCCGCACCGGCCAAGCCGCTTGCCGACACAACCGCGCGCTCCAGTCCGCGCGAGCGGCATGGGCGCCTGCTCCTGTCTCTTTCTGCTGCTCTTTGTCGGCCTGCTGCTGGTCGCCGTCGGCTGCGTCATCGCCTATCAATTCGATCCGGTGAAAGACTGGGTCAAGGAAATCACCACTGCCCCCGACAAACCCAAAATGGGCGAAGCTGCCGGTCCGGCCATTGCGGAATTGGCCAAGGCCAAAAACGCCAGCACCGGCGAAGTGCAAATCACGTTATATTGGGCCAACAAAAACGACCTCGATTTACATGTCGTTTGTCCGTCCGGCGAAGAGATCTATTTTGAAAATCGGCAAAAGGCTGGCGGCAAGCTGGACGTGGACATGAATGTCAAATATGAAGAGGCCGTTGCACCAGCCATGGAGAACGTCTTTTGGCCACAGGGCAAGGCGCCCAAGGGCACCTATAAGGTGTACGTGGTCCACTTCAAAAACCACGGCAAGGCAGACTGCAATGATCCGACGCCTTACACGGTCCGCGTGATCGTCCGCGGCGTTACCAAGTATTTTCAGGGGGAGATCACCTTCAATCCGCAGCGTAACAAGATCCTCGTGCACGAGTTCACGCTCGATTGACGGGCTTTGCTTGACGAGCGGCGGGGTTTATCCCCGCCGGGACATGCCCGTCGGCTCGCGTTGCTCACTTCCCGCGCGCCTCATCCCATATCGGCCCGTAAATCTCCTTGTCAAACGGCGGACACCCCGTCGCGAACTGCCCCAGTTCATTGTGCTTGGCCCGCATCAGCGCCGTGCAATAGCTAAACGTCCTGCAGACGCGCTTGCGGTCGAGCCGGCCGTTCTCTTGAATCTGCCGAGCAAAATCGGGCTGCGGCAACGATGCCCGGCCCACGCCCACAAAGGCAATACGGCCGTCGCGGATATTGGCCGCCCCCGCATGCAGCATAAAGGCCTGCAAATAGCTGTAACCGCTGCCGACCATCGGCAAATTGGGGAAGGCCTGTTGCAGTTGCCCCGCCAATCGAAAATGCCGATCGACGCCGATGAGCGGATGCTCCGGCGTCTCATAACCGTCCGGCGGCGGATACTCAAACGGCCGCAAAACATGCGGCGTCGTGTAAGGATTGCCCAGGCTGATGTTGAGGAGCGCCACGCCCAGCTTGGCCATCTCGCCGATCCAGGCCAAAGGCTCGGTCATGTCAGGTTCGAGTGGATTGTCCTCGCGCGCTCCCCAAACGCCTCGCACCGGCGGCGTCCACGTGCAGGGCTCACCGACGTCGCCCGCCCCCTTGTGATAGGGAATACCGTCAAACGCATTGAACCGGCTGGCAATCACCACGCCCGGCACTTCCGAGCGAATCGCCGTGATGATGTCGCGGGCCAGGCGCGTGCGATTCTCCAGCGAGCCGCCGTATTTCCCCGGCCGCGTCCTGGCCGCCAAAAGCTCATTAAGTAGATAACGGTGGCACTGCTTGACATCGACGAACTGGTAGCCCGACCGATAAGCAAGCTTGGCCGCGGCGACGTAACGCTCGACGAGTCGATCCAGGTAATCGTCGGTGAGAATCGGATACGATGCGTCCGCCATGCGGCCTGTCTTCTTATCCACGATGGTGCGCGGATCGAGCAACGGATCATGCATTGCAATAAGTGGCTTGCGATAACTATTGCGGCCCGAATGGGTCAATTGCAGACCGATCACCAGGTCGTCGTCGGAGCCAAACACTTCCTTGTGGGCTTGCCGGCATTCGCGCTGCATCCTTTCGAGGTCGGGGGCGGTTTGCTCATTGACGACGAGTTGCCGGCT
>DASRAT010000672.1:0-4853 GCA_035638015.1 Gemmataceae bacterium
GCGGTTTTAGGAGAGGAAATCGCGTCACGCAACTATACGCCGCGGGCGGGCTTGACACCAACCCCAGTTTGTGCCACTCGCGACGTGCCGAGTTGCAAAACCTCACCCACGTGGCTGAGCTGCGATCCCGTCCAATTCCCCACCTGGCCGCCGCCTCCTGTCATCCCGTTCGCCAAGCCGCGCGTCAAGGCGTACCAGCAAAAGTAGCAATGATTCGACGTCGCCCCCGGCAGCGCATCCGGGTCGCGTTCCAGAATCTCGTCGCGGATTGCCGTCAGCCCCTTGCTAAAGACCTTGCCAACATAAGGATGCCGTCGCGCTCGCCTCACGATTTGAGCGACGCTGTGCTGATGGATATTGCCAATCGTCAGCTGATCGAGATCGGACGCGAAGCCGCAGCACGGCTTGACTTCGCCGCGGGGATTGACGATCAACGCTTGCCCCGGTCCTTCGCAGTAATCTTCTTCAAACCAAACGCCGTCCCAGGCGCCGTCGAGTTTCTCCGCTCGTTCAACCGGCGCCAGGTGATTCCAGTTCAGCGTCATCGTCAATTCATCGGACACCAACAGATAGCGTCCTAGCAGGTCGGACCACTCGACGATGGCGTCCAGTTCCTTGGCCAGTGCATGGATCGGTTCAAGGCCCACGTCCGGCCGCCGGCTGGCGTAAGAAATGGATAAAACGTTGTCGCGTTCGAAAATCCGCCGCGCTGTCCGGCAGAATTCCACGAGCTTGGCGGTTTGGATGCCGTGAAATTTGTCCACGCCCAGGCCGAGCTTGCCGGAGTAGCCCGCCGCCGCGAGATCGCCCAGGACGGTTTGAAGCTGAGCCTGATCGCGGTGCCAGACGCCGTTGGTCACAATCTTGTCGAAGCGAAATCCCAGCTGGGCGGCCCGCCGAGTGACGGCGACGACAAAGTCGGCGTACAAAAACGGCTCGCCGCCGGTGAAACCCAGGACCTCGATGCCGTAGCGATGGGCGTCTTCCAGAAAGCGCAGGGCGACTGCGACATCCAGATGATCGGTCCATTCAATCGGCACGCAGCAATGGGGACAACTCAAATTGCACTGATAAGTGCCGGCGAAAGACAGGTAGTTGGGCCTGAACGTGCGTCGTCCGCGCCGCCGCGGCGCCTTGCCGAGCGGGCGGCCACTGTCACGGCCAGGCGGTGGACGGGCGGTCATCGACGACTCCAGAAAATGCGGGACAAGTGCAGTATAACGGATGGCTGGCCCGCCGCCATCGAGTTAATCCTGGCTGCACCGTTCGTCCCTGTATTGTGGCAGGAGATGAAATCACGCGTTTCCAATGCCGCCAACGATCAATGATTGTGCTTGCCAAGTTTTCCAGGCTTTGCGACAATCACAACGTCCTCTTGTTTAACAACGCGCGGTTAGTTCGGAGAACCACACCGATGTTGAATTCACGCCGGCTTTGTGTTGCGCTCGTGGCCGCGGCTGTTGTGGGCGCTGTGCCCGCGCTGCTGGTTCCTCCCGCCGCTCCCGGACAAGTCCAAAAAGTTCCCCCTGGTTTCGATGATCCATATCAGCCGCAACCCAAACAACCCGAGTACAAGCCAGGCGTAAAGTCCAGCGCCATCAAGCTCGTTGAGAACGAAGAATACCAAAAGACAATTGACAATGCCCTGGATGCCATTGCCGGCGGCGACTACCACGACGCTTGCGATTACTTGCAGGCTGTCCTCGAAAGCAAGGAAGATGTTTTCGTCCGGGTAGAGACCATTGATCCCAAAACCGGCGCCAAGCAGTCGCACACCGCTGTAAGCAGCAAACGCCACGCCAACGATTTGATTGCCAAATTGCCGCCGAAAGGGCTCGAAACTTATGAGCTGAAGTTTGGCGCCCAGGCCAAAAGCATGTTGGACCAGGCCAAGGAAAGCGGTAGCCGGGAAAAACTGGGTGAGGTGGCCGCGAAGTTTGGTCATACCAAGGCGGGGGCTGTGGCTAACGAACTTTTGGCCACTACATTCATGGATCGCGGCGAATATGTGCCGGCTGCGTTGGCCTACATGCAACTGATCGGTCCAGACCCCGCCAAAGCCAATGTCAGCGATTTGGTCCTGTTCAAGGCCACGCTCGCCTTCAAACGCGCCGGCGATAACAAGAAATCCGCCACCCTGTGGGACGTGTTGTTGCCCCGCCTGAAAACCAACGGCGGACTGCTGCTGGCCAACGGTCAAACGGTTCCCATCAAGCAGGTTCAGGAAGCTCTGGCTCAAAGCAACAAGGTAATAGCCAGCAATCCCCATGATTGGCCTGTGATTGGGGGCAATCTCCAGCACAACGCCCAGGCCAAGGGCAGCCAGCCCATGCTTGACTACGTGCTCTGGTCGCGGCCGATCTTCCGTGACAAGAGCGAGGAAACCGGCGAAGAAGATCCCGGCATTGACGCTCAGCGTTTCTTCAGTCCCCAAGGCGCACTGGACAGCCACCTGAAGGACCCCAACGCCGCCCTGATCCCCGGCGGCTTCCCGGTCGCCGCCAATGGCATCTTGTTTTATCGGACCTACGCAGGCCTGGCGGCAGTTTATCTGCACGATGTCTACGACAAGGCGGGCAAGCTGGAAGCCAAGGCAGGCACGATCCATTTTAAAACACCGCAGTTCGATGGTGCTCTGGGCGCCGCCTACTCCGACAAGGACAAAAAAATCGCCCTCGACATGTGGATCAACAACATTTACGAGAAATCCAGGCTCACCAACCTGCTCTTCGAGAACTCGACCGTCGGCACCCTTACCACCGACAATCGCAACGTTTATGCCGTGGACGATCTGGCCGTGCCAATCCCCCCGAAATTGCTCAGCCAAAACTTGCAGGAGCCTGCCCGGTCATTGGTGTATCACAATAAGTTGCGCGCTTACGACATCGGCAGCGGCAAGATCATGTGGGACCTTCCCGGCGATCCGCCCAAGGCGGAATTCAAGGACTCGCATTTCCTGTGCGCCCCCATCGCCGTGGGCGGCAAGCTCTACGTTTTGAATGAAAAGAACACCGGCGAATTGCGGCTATTGTGCCTCGATCCCAACACCGGCAAGCTCCTCGGCGCGCCCCAGAAGCTGGGCACCGTTAGAAGCGACCATTTGTACTTTTATGACATCGTTCGCCGCATCAACGCCATTCACCTGGCCTACGCGGAAGGCATACTGGTGTGCCCAACCAATGCCGGTGAGATCGTCGGCGTCGACCTGCTGTCGCAATCGCTGGCCTGGGCTTACAAATACCGCGACAAACCGCCGAATCCCCAGGCCTTCCCTGGGCCCAACAAGCAATACGATCCCAACCCCTACTCGGCGATCGCCCTCAGCTATTCCAATTGGAAGGCCACGCCGCCCGTGATCGTGGACGGCAAGGTCGTGTTCACGGCTCCCGACGCCAGCGCCATCTGCTGCGTCAACCTCCGCGACGGCACCGAGTTGTGGGCCGCGCCGCAGCACGAAACCGACGTTTACATGGCCGGCGTGTTTCTCGACAAGGTGATAATCGTCGGCAAAAACAGCATTCGAGCCCTTAAGCTCTCGGATGGCACCCCCGTCGGCTATCCGCTCCAGACCGGCGACATGCCCAGCGGCCAGGGCGTTGCCAGCAACAATGTCTACTATTTGCCGCTGCGCAAGGGCGAAATCTGTGCCATCGATATTGAACGCTGGATGGTCAAGGCCCATAATCGCACCAACAAGGCCGGCGCTCAATCACCGGGCAATCTGGTCTTTTACGAAGGCCTGGTCATTTCGCAGACCCCGACGCACATCGTCGCCTATCCTCAGCTGGCTGCCAAGCTCGCCGAGGCCGAACAGGCATATACCAAGGATCCCAACCTCAAGAATTTGCTAAACCGCGGCGAGTTGCGCCTGGCTGACGGCCAGACTCAAAAAGCCGTAGACGATTTGATTGCCGTGTTGGGCAAGGACCCGCCCGAGGAAATCGTGCCACGCACCAAGAACCGCTTGTACGAAGCACTTGGCGACCTTTTACAAGCCGACTTCCCCAACAACGCGGACAAGTATCTCAAGGACTTCAAAGAGCTGACCAAGGTGCCCGCCAATCCCGCCGAGCAGATTCAGCGCGAGGCCAAGTACTGGCGCATCGTCGCCCATGGCCGTGAAGCTCAGGGCAATCTGGTAGAGGCTTTTCTGGCCTACAAGGAATTCGGCGCCTCGCCGTTGTTCAAGGACGACGGCGTGCCGTCTCTGGAGGACCCGCTTTACAAGGTGCCGACTCACCTGTGGCTGCGCGGCCGCATAACCGCCATGTTCGAGAAGGCCAACGCCGGCCAGCGCGCCGGGCTGGAGAAGAAGATTGCCGAGGAATGGCTCGCGGTTGTCAACAAGGTCAACAACCTCGACACTATCCGCACCTTCATCGGCATGTTCGACGTGCCCTTTACGGTCGGCCGCGAAGCCCGCCTCGAATTGGCCAATGCCATTATCAAAAACAAAGTCAAGGATGCCTTTCTGGAAGCCGAGTTGAATTTGCAGCAGTTGCGCGTAGCCGTCTACCGCAAAGATCCCCAGGTTGGCGGCAAGGCGCTGGAAGGGCTGGCCCGCCTTGAAGTGGCCAAGGGCACCGAGGACGCCCTGCGCATGGCCGCGGCCTACTACGGCGAGATCAACAAGCAGTTCCCCAAGGACGTTTTGCACGACGGCAAGACCGGCGCGGAGCTGTTCCAGAAGCTCGCTGAAGATCCTCGTTTGCGGGCGTTTCTCGAAACGCCTGCGGTAAACTGGAGCACCACCGACCTCAAGTTTCGCGAACTGCGTGGCGCCGACGCGCAGGGTGTTTTGGCCCTCAAGGGATTTGTCTTCCAGCCTGAAGGCGACCTGTCGCCGCAGATGA
>DASRAT010000673.1:0-7496 GCA_035638015.1 Gemmataceae bacterium
CGAAGTTTTTTGCCGCAAGCTCACGAAGCTCGGCCACGAGTCAGGCGAGCTCCCCAAGGATTGGGAGTTCCGGCTCCCGACCGAGGCCCAGTGGGAATATGCCTGCCGGGCCGGAACCAAGACGGCGTACTGGACCGGCGACAACGACGGAAGTTTAGCGGGCAATGCCAACGTGGCTGATTTGTCTTTCTGGGACAAATTCCCGCAGCGCAACGACGCCTCCGATTTCCGCGACAACTTTGTGTTCACGTCGCCGGTGGACCGGTTCAAAGCCAATCCCTGGGGACTTCACGACGTCCACGGCAACGCGGGCCAATGGTGCGAGGATTGGTATGGCGAAAAGTTTTACCGGGACGCCGCGGCGAATAAAGATCCCACCGGGCCGTCCAAGGGAGATTGGCGAGTCATGCGCGGCGGCACCTGGCAATACAACACCGACTGGTGCCGCTCGGCTTATCGCACTGCGGGGTTTCCCAGCAATGATGCCTATAGCCATTATGGGTTTCGGGTGATTGTGAAGGTGCCGGCGAAGACGCAATCGAGCGTGGGAAAATAATGCTAATTGGCATTCCGTTGGAGCGAACAAACCATGACGAAAAAGCAAAAACACTTGTTCCAAATCATCATTGAGCGAGACGAGGCCGGTTATTACGTGGCGGAGTGCCCGGCATTAAGAGCCTGCTACACGCAGGGCCGCACTTATGAGGAGGTCGTTGAAAATATCAAGGATGTGATCGCGCTTTGCTTTAGGATTGGCTTGGCCCGAAGACGGAGTTGACGCTGTTCACCTTTCAGCTGCTCCCTCCGACTTGCCTCCACTCCCGGCTTCAACCGAAGGCTCCCAGGGTGTCACCGCCACCGACCCCGGCACCAACTTCAGCCCCGGTTCATTGGCATCGATGAGCGTCTTCAACTCCGCCCCGTCAATTACTTCACGTTCCATCAACGTCCGCGCCACCGCCTCCAGCGCCGCTCGCCGCGATTGCAAGATGCCGCGCACCTCTTCCATGGCGTCGTTGACAATCTTGCGCACCTCAATGTCAATTTCGCGCGCCGTCTCCTCGCTGTGCTTGCGTTCGCCTTCGGACCACGATGCGCCTGGCAAAAATGTCGGCATGCTCTGATCGGGATAGCAAACGCGGCCCAGGCGGCTCATACCGTAGCGCGTTACCATATTGCGGGCAATCGCATTGACTTTTTCCAGGTCGTTCGACGCCCCGCTGGCGATTTCGTGATACACCAGTTCCTCGGCCAGTGTGCCGGCCAGCGCAACTTTGATGTGACTTTCCAGGTCCGATCGCGTCTGAATGTAGCGATCCTCATCGGGCCGCTGTAACACATAACCCAAAGCGCCGATGCCGCGCGGAATGATTGAGACCTTGTGGACGGGAAATGTGTTGGGCAAGGCGCAAGCGACGATGGCATGACCGGCCTCGTGGTAGGCGATGCGTTGCTTTTCGTCCACGTGCATGATGCGGCTTTTGCGCTCCAGGCCGACTGCGCCGCGTTCGACGGCTTCGTTGAACTCCGCCATGTTGACGGCGAATTTGCTGTTGCGCGCGGCCATCAGGGCGGCCTCGTTGACCAGGTTGGCCAGATCGGCGCCGACCGTGCCAGGCGTCAGCGCGGCCACATGCCGCAAATCGACATCATCCGCCAGTTTCACGTTACGGGTGTGCACGCGCAGGATCGCTTCACGGCCCACGATGTCGGGTCGATCCACGACGACGGTGCGGTCGAAGCGGCCAGGCCGGAGCAGAGCGGCATCAAGTGTCTCGGGGCGGTTGGTAGCCGCCATGATGATGACGCCGCGGTTGGAGTCAAAACCGTCCATCTCGACCAGGAGCTGATTGAGCGTTTGCTCGCGTTCGTCGTGGCCACCCATCATGCCCGCGCCGCGCGATTTGCCAAGGGCGTCAAGTTCGTCAATAAAGATAATGCACGGCGCGCGGCTTTCCGCCTGGCCGAATAGATCGCGCACCCGGCTGGCGCCGACGCCGACGAACATCTCAACGAAATCCGAGCCACTCATGCCGAAGAATGGCACGTCAGCCTCGCCTGCCACCGCTTTGGCCAACAGCGTTTTGCCCGTGCCCGGAGGCCCAACGAGCAACACGCCCTTGGGAATCCGACCGCCAAGCACCTGATATTTGGCGGGGTTTTTAAGGAAATCGACAATCTCGCGCAACTCCTGCACCGCCTCGTCGATGCCGGCCACGTCTTTGAAGGTGATGTGCAGGTCTTTTTCCGCGTACAACTTGTGCCGGCTACGGCCAAAAGTCAGCGGCGAGTTGCCGCCGGCCATCCAGCGGAACAGGAAGAAACCCACTAGCACCACCATGAAGATCACGATGAACGACATGAACAGCGAATAAACCGCCCGGATGGCAGACTCTTCTTCTTCGCCCTGATACCCTTCACGGACAGTTTCGTCCAGCCGTTTGAACAGGCCCTGGTCGCCCTCGACGCCGACGCGCGGCGTGCGAAAACTTTTGGTCTGTTCGACACGCACCGGCGTGAGTTTGCCGTCGGACACTTCGTCGGTCGTGACAATATCACCGCGAACTTCGGTGCGGCCCACCCTGACGTTTTTGAAGCGCACCGCGGCATTGCGATCCTGCAAAATCAGTTTTAGCTTGCCATAGTCGAGCGTGAAGCTCTGCGGCTCGCGGTTGAAGAAATAATAGCTGCCGGCGACGGCGAGCAGAAGCAACGCCAGCCAAGGCGAGCTGCTGAGCCAGAAACGGCGAGGTGAGGGCTTCTTTGGCACCGCACAAGACTCCATGGGAACGGGCGGAGGTCGCTAGTAGATATGATACCTCCGCCCCCGTGCCTGTGTCCAATTCTAGCCGCGCCGTCCGCCACTTCGATGACGCTGAGGCCGCCACCCACTGTAAAATAGCAAGCCATGTAATTTTTCATGTCCTCAAAAAAAGGCGACAAAGCCAAACGCCGAACCCGATCCGTGGGTTACGCTGGTAACATGAAAATGGCTGGTACCAAAATCGATCCTCGCGACGGCTGCGGACCTTCAAGCGCTGGACGAGCAGGCCGACGCGTTTTATCTCAAATTTGGCTTCATGCCTCTGGCCGATCATCCACTGCATTTGTTTTTGCCGATAAAGACTATTGAAGCGATGTTTCCTCCTCGACGGCAAGTCGCGGCACTCACCGCATTCCCCTCTCGCCCTATAATCACCCCGTCGTCCCTTCCACCCACACACCACAGGAATCACTCATGGAGCAAATGCTGCCAATTATCGCCATCGCCGTCGCGGTCATCGCCGCCGGTGCGGCCATTTACCTTTTCATGCAACTGCGGTCTTTCACTAATCCGGACACACTCGCCAAACTGGCGTTTTTCTGCGGCAATCTCGGCGATCGACTCTTCAAGAGAGTAACCGCCGACGCCGAGTTCCGGGCCAAGATCGAGAAGATGCTTGATCCGAAGCAAAAGCCCTCCGGTGAAGCGTTGCGGTTGTTGGCTCTCCTGCAGCGCGAAGGCCGGTTGCTCGATTTCTTGCTGGAGGACGTGCAAGCCTACGGCAACGACCAGATCGGCGCCGCGGTGCGCGACATTCACAAAAACTGCCAAAAGGCGATCCGCGACCATGTGGTTTTGGAGCCGGTTTTGAAGGATTCCGAAGGCGCCACCGTGCAAATTCCGGCTGGCTTTGATCCCTCCGCGGTGCGGTTGACCGGCAATGTGACAGGACAGCCGCCGTTTAAGGGGACGCTGCAGCATCACGGCTGGCGCGTCAAGGAGTTGAAGCTGGCGGCGCCGCCGGAAGGGCAGGATGAGTTTGTGCTGCAACCGGCGGAGGTGGAGTTGCCGTGACCTGTTTAGCCGCGGTCCCGAAGGACCGCACTTTGGGGCCGACCGACTTGAGGTCACAATTTGTGATCTCAAATGTGATGATTGGCGATTTTTCGTGGAATACGCTGGTTATTTGAGATCACAAATTGTGATTTCCAACAGGGGCATCATCAATGGCCAATTCCGTTATCGTGCTCCCGCCCGGGGAAAATGAAACTTGATTGGTTTGAATTGAAACGATCGGCTCACGTTAGAGGATTCCAATCACCGCTAACACCAGCGCCGGCACCAGCAGCACCACCGCCAACGCGGTCGCTCCGCGCAGCGACGTTCGCGTCAAGCACTCGGGCCGCGTCGCATCGATCCACGGCAGCACCAGCAAATTTCCCAGCATGCCCGCCGCGGCGGTGAGGCCCAACACCAACCCCGCGCTTTCCGCATAATTCCGCAATGCCAGTCCGAGCAGAGTTGGCACCAACGGTGCACAGCATGCTCCTGTTAGCCATAATCCGGCCAGGTTGGTTCCCGGCGAGTAAGCGCCAAGCATGTTGGTCAAAATCACCACCGCCAGGATGGCCCACACCACAATCCAGACATGCTCCCAACCCGTGGGCAACATCAAGCCCACAATGAGCCGCGTGCCAAGAAATGCAACCCAGTAACCGACGGCCATCAGCGTGGCCGAGCTGGGGCGGTAAGCATGTTCGCGCACGTAACGGCGCACCCAGGGGCCTAGTGCGGCATCCAGTGGAAAGCACAGGGCGGCAATCACCAAGATGAGAACAATGCGAACATCGCTTAGCAGCAACGTGATGTCGCCACCGGTGGCATCGCCAAAGTCACCCGCGGGCGTGGAAACCACGCATGCGGCCGGAAGCAGCGAGGCCATTGCCAGCGCCAAGGTTGTTTTGTGATGGCCCCATGTGGTGGTCAGTTGCGAAACGAATAGGCCGCCGCCGAGACCGCCCAGCGCGATGGCGATGAATCCCAGATTCATCGAGCGAGCGGGGTGAGCCGGATAGAAAGCGTGCGGCATCAAAACCAGGCTGCCGACCAGCAACGCGGCAATAGCGCCTGCAAGCAGGGCCGCGGCGCCGATGGTGGGAACCAGGGAATTGCCACGGTCCAGGCCGACAAACGCCAGCGCCGCCAGGCATCCGCCCAGCAGCAAAACAATTTCTACGCCCCATTTGTCGGCGAGCAAGCCGGCGACCAGCATGAAAGGAACTGCGAAAACCGCGGTGGTGGTGTGCAGGCCATCGTAACGGTCCTGCGTCCCCGTCAGCTGTCGAGGCCGCAGCGCGAGCAACCACCCTGCCCAAAAGGCGTTGGCAAACGTGGTCACAATTAGCAAAACCGATCCGGCCATTGGCGGTCCTCGCTGGCAAAAGAAGCGTTATTGCTCCCACTTGCTTTCTATCTGATTATTCGCCCGAAGGAGTCGGCAGATTTGTACAGGCTCACGAACCCCCGCGGGCAGGTGTGTGTCTTGTGTGAAGAGACCAATGGCCGCAAAGTTGCCGAATCGGCGCAAGTGGAGTCAGGTTGTGCCGTTTATGCCGTAAAGTCAGCTTGCAACGCTTGTGCGGCCTACCTATACTGATTCTTTCACCGGCAAGCGGCGCTACTGTAGCTCAATGGCAGAGCTCCGGTTTTGTAAACCGGGGGTTGTGGGTTCGACTCCCACCGGTAGCTTGACGATTCACGATGCGATGCACGGGCAGGTGGCCGAGCGGCCAATGGCATCAGACTGTAAATCTGACGGTTTAAACCTACGGGGGTTCGAATCCCTCCCTGCCCAATGGTAGGGGTCGGGGGTGAGGGATCAGGGGTCAAAGACTTATCTGGCCCCTCACTCCTGACGCCTGACCCCTCATGAATGCGGGTGTAGCTTAATGGTAAAGCCCCAGCCTTCCAAGCTGGCCACGTGGGTCCGATTCCCATCACCCGCTTTGACGGATGCGGCGCCGCCTGAGTGTCGCCCTGTCCACCGGCGTGGGGATTCCCTACTATTTGACTTTCGCCCTTCACCCACGGGAGGGTTCGCGCTGCTGTAGCTCAGCTGGTAGAGCGCTTCCTTGGTAAGGACGAGGTCCTGGGTTCAAATCCCAGCAGCAGCTCTGAGGCGTCGGCGAGCCGAGCTGCGTGAGCAGCCGGGTTAGTGTCGGTTAAATGCTCAATTGTCACCAACACCTGTGAGTCCCCCGGGCACTTAGTCTGTGGTGGACGCATTCGCAATCGCGGAGGAATGATGGCTAAGGACGTATTCGCGCGAACCAAACCGCACGTCAACGTGGGAACTATCGGCCACATCGACCACGGCAAGTCAACCTTGACCGCCGCCATCGTCGTGCGCCAGGCGACCAAGTTTTCTGGCATCAAAGTCAAAAGCTACGCCGAAATCACCAAGGGCGGCACGGTCCGTGACGCCAACAAGACGGTGACCATCGCGGTGTCGCACACGGAGTATGAAACTCCCAATCGCCACTATGCACACATTGACTGCCCCGGCCACGCCGACTTCATCAAGAACATGATCACCGGCGCGGCCCAAATGGACGGCGCCATTCTGGTGGTCGCCGCCAACGACGGTCCCATGCCGCAAACTCGCGAGCATATTCTTTTGGCTCGCCAGGTCGGTGTGCCGCGCATCGTGGTGTTCCTCAACAAGATCGACACCGTCGATGATCCCGAATTGCTCGAACTGGTCGAGTTGGAATTGCGTGAATTGCTCACCAAGTACAACTTCCCCGGTGACGAGATTCCGATCGTCCGTGGCAGCTCCAAGCCTGCCCTGGACTGCAACGGCAAGGACGACAAGGCTTGCAAGTGCATCGACGATTTGATGGAGGCGCTGGACAAGTACATCCCTGTGCCGACGCGCGAAGAAGACAAGCCGTTCCTGATGTCCATCGAAGACGTGTTCTCGATCAAGGGCCGCGGCACGGTGGGCACCGGCCGCATCGAGCGCGGCAAATGCAAAGTCGGCGACGAAGTCGAGATCGTCGGCCTGATGAAGGCTGCTCGCAAGACGGTCGTCACCGGCGTGGAAATGTTCAACAAGACGCTGGAATTCGGCACCGCTGGCGACAACGTCGGCGTACTCCTGCGTGGCATTGAGCGCACCGATCTGGAGCGCGGCCAGGTGCTGGCCAAGCCCGGCTCGATCACGCCACACACGCAATTTGAGGCCAACGTTTATATCTTGACGAAAGACGAAGGCGGCCGTCATACGCCGTTTTTCGCCGGCTATCGTCCGCAGTTCTATTTCCGCACCACGGACGTGACCGGCTCGGTCACGGAGCTGGTGGCCGAGGACGGCTCGAAGGCGGAAATGTGCATGCCGGGCGACCAGATAAAGATGAAGGTGCAGCTGATCGAAGATTCGCCCATTGCCATGGACGACGGCCTGCGTTTCGCCATCCGCGAAGGTGGCCGCACCATCGGCTCCGGCGTTGTGACCAAGATCGTGGCCTAAGTAAGCGTAAAGCAATGACGAGCGGCGGGGTTTATCCCCGCCGGGACAAGCCCGGCGGCTCGTCTGTGGCAGGGAGTCTTTTTCATGCGTGAATATGTGTGGATGGAATGCAGCGATTGCGGCGCCCGCAATTACCGCACCAACAAGGAAACCCGCGGCGCCGAACGGATCGAACTGAAGAAGTTTTGCCGCAAGGAACGC
>DASRAT010000674.1:0-2843 GCA_035638015.1 Gemmataceae bacterium
TCCCTGGCCGAGCGACAAAGGCGCTGCCATCATTGCGTCAAAGCCGTTTGATCTCAAGGAGCGGGCCAAGCACTGGTCGCTCCAACCCATCAAAGCAGCGCCGCCGCCGAGTGTGAAGGACCAAGCCTGGGCCAAGTCGCCGATTGATCGTTTCTTGCTGGCGAAACTTGAAGCGAACGGCTTGAAGCCCGCGGCCGCTGCAGACAGGCGGACGCTCATTCGCCGCGTCACCTTCGATCTCACCGGTTTGCCGCCCACGCCGCAGGAGATTGACGCTTTCCTCAAAGATGACTCGCCTGACGCCTTCGCCAAGGTCGTGGACCGGCTGCTCGATTCGCCTCGTTACGGCGAGCGCTGGGCACGGCACTGGCTCGATCTGGTGCGTTACGCCGAGACGCTGGGGCACGAGTACGATTTCGATTTGCCGGATGCCTATCGCTATCGCGACTATGTCATTCGCGCTTTGAATGCCGATGTTCCCTTTGATCACTTTGTGCTCGAACACATCGCCGGCGACCTTTTGCCCCAGCCGCGCCGGCATCCCGACGACAAATCCAACGAATCAATCTGCGGCACGGGGTTCTGGTTTTTCGGTGAGGCCAAGCACTCGCCGGTGGACCTTCGCGGCGACCAGGCGGACCGGCTGGACAATCAAATCGACGTCTTTGGCAAAACGTTTCTGGGGCTCACCATTGCCTGCGCCCGCTGTCACGATCACAAGTTCGATGCCATTTCGACCAAGGATTATTATGCACTGAGCGGATATTTGCAGAGTGCGCGTCAGCAACGGGCGTTCATCGACGACCCTGGCCCGCTGCAACAAAAGATCGCGAAGCTCAAATCGATTCAAGACGAGATTGGCAAGCTGCTGGCGATTGATGTCAAACCGACGGCCAAGGTTGCCGACGCCGATGGCAAACATGTTGTGTTTGCCGATTTCCGCAAGCACAGCTATGCGAACTGGTTTGTCTCCGGAGCGGCTTTTGGCGACGGCCCAGGCGGCGGCTTGATGCTGCACAATGATGCCAAGCGGCCGGTCAAGACTGTCGTGCCCCCGGGCATTGCTCATAGCGGTCTGGTCAGCGGCAAGCTGCAAGGCGTTATGCGCTCGCCGAGCTTTGTCATCGACAAGAAGAAAATCCATTTCCGGACTCTTGGTCAAAAGGGTCAAATCAATCTGGTCATCGACGGTATGGTCATCATCCGCGATCCGATTTACGGCGGCCTGGGACTTCAGGTTAATCACGAGCAACTCCAGTGGCGCACCATGAACGTGTCAATGTGGCAAGGCCATCGGGCGTATATCGAGTTTGTCGATGATGGCCCAGGGTTCCTGGGCGTCGAGCAAGTTCTCTTTAGCGATCAAGACCTTGCCAAAAACCAGCAAACTGTTGGTCAAGCTGGTCCGCCCGTCAAGGACGCCGACGCGGAGAAGCTTGCGGAGTTGTTGAAACAGTATCAGAGCCTTGAAGCAGCGCTGCCGGTTCCACGCAAGGCGTTGGCAATGGAAGAAGGCAGCCCAGTGGACGAACGCGTATCGATTCGCGGCAATCACAAGAATCAAGGGGAGATTGTCCCGCGCCGGTATCTGGAGGTGCTGGAAAAAAGTGATGGCGCGACCCAAGAACCTGCGCGCTTGGCTCTGGCAAAGAAATTGGTCGATCCCGCCAATCCCTTGACCGCCCGTGTCATCGTCAATCGCCTGTGGAAGCATCACTTCGGAGAAGGCCTGGTCCGCACGCCCGACGATTTTGGATTGCTTGGCATGCAGCCAAGTCACCCAGAGCTGCTCGACTGGCTCGCGTTGCAATTTGTCAAGGACGGCTGGTCGCTCAAGAAGATGCACCGCCGACTTCTCTTGACCAACGCTTACCAGATGGCCAGCCGTGGTGATCCGGGGGCAGACCAAATCGATCCTGACAACAAGCTATTGCACAAGATGCCGATTCGCCGCCTGGAGGCGGAAGCGATTCGGGACAGCATCCTGGCCGTGTCGGGCCGGCTAGACAAAACGATGTATGGACCGGGCGTCATGCCGCATCTGACGGAGTTCATGGGCGGCCGCGGCCGGCCGAGCAAGACCGGCCCACTAGACGGCAACGGCCGCCGCAGTATTTACCTCGCCGTCCGCCGCAATTTCCTCTCGCCCATGCTGCTCGCCTTTGATTTTCCTGTCCCATTCAGCACCATCGGCAAACGCAGCGTCAGCAATGTGCCGGCCCAGGCGCTGACGATGCTCAACAATCCCTTTGTGCTGGAGCAAGCCGACGTTTGGGGCAAGCAGGTAGTCGCCGACAAAGGCCTGGGGACCAAGGAACGCATTATCAAGATGCATGAAACTGCCCTTGGCCGGCCGCCGTCGGAGGTGGAGCTACGCGAGATGTTGGCGTTCATCGAAGAGCAGGGGCGGTTTTACGGCAACGTCGAGGATCGCCGCGTTTGGGCGGATCTGGGGCATGTGTTGTTGAATGTGAAAGAGTTTATTTTTGTGAGGTGAGGAGAAGTTTTGCATCACCGACAAGTGCCACGGTCCGGTGGTGAGCTTATTCCCATGCAAGAAGTTTTTGGCTATAATTGCGGTTGTTTGCATTGCTGGCAGAGGAGGAAATCACGTGTCGAGCAAAGAATTAGCCCTTGAGAAAGCGCGCGAACTTTCTAACGGCAAGAAGTTGAATCAGATCGCACCGGCAGCGTCCAGCCAAACACGTGAGCAGCATTTCCTCGCTCTGGTCAAAGTTTGGAAGGATGAGCGCGGCCCCTATTCGTCCAGCGCTCGGTTGTGCGCGCATCCCGCTTATCAGCAGATCATTGGCATGGGGCCGGATGTTGTGCCATTGCTGCTT
>DASRAT010000675.1:0-6199 GCA_035638015.1 Gemmataceae bacterium
CCTTTCTGCTGGTCATTATTCCGCTGTATAATGACAAAAGAAAGTATGCACCTTGAGGTGCTCAGGTATCCTCGAAGATACTGAGAATGCCATGACTCAAAAAAATGTCAGTTGCTTGGTGGAGACTACTCTCGGCGTCATCGGCGGCCGCTGGAAGGTGCTGGTCCTGCAGCAGTTGCTGGGTGGTGTCAAGCGCTTCAACGAACTGCGCCGTTTGCTGGGCGGCATCACCCACAAGACGCTCACGCAGCAGCTTCGCGAAATGGAAGCGGATGGGATTATCCATCGCGAGGTCTATGCCCAAATTCCCCCTAAAGTCGAATATTCGCTGACGCCTTTGGGCAAAACGCTCAAGCCGGTGCTGAATGCCATGCATTGCTGGGCGGAGCGGCATGGAGATACACTGCTCGGCCGCAAAGAAACAGCCGCACGGTAACTCGGCTTCGTCGCTTCAATTACGGGCAAACAGGTGAGACTTTTTCGCCGGTGCTTTCGAAGTCGCCGCGAATGCAGCTAACCATGCTGGTTTGCCAGCCGGGTGGCCCACTGCTTACGCTGCCAACAAAATGCAACACGACAAAACGATGAAATGCCGAAATCCAGTGGAGGCGAAGGGATTCGAACCCTCGACCTTCTGAATGCCATTCAGACGCGCTCCCAACTGCGCCACGCCCCCATCCACTGTTGTGTCTCTCCCTACCATACCGTGCAACCGCCTTGTCGTCAATCGGTCAATGTCCGCCACAGGGCCCTGGCCCGCTCCAGGTGCTGACCGCGAAGGGCATCCGCGTCAGCGCCGGCGAAGCGCCGTGGACCCGCGTCCACGGCGTGAAAAATATTAAGAACAATGCAACACCATTTGACGCGGTAGACGGGCCAGAGCATTTTGACTCTTCCATGCAAGGCCTCGGGGGCGCCGATGTAACTACCGATCCGTTCCAAGAAATAGGGCAAATGTTCCTGCGAAACGCCCAGCGTGGGCTGTGAAAAAAAGTCGATCACCGTTTTGGCCGGATCGTCCCAGCCGGCATACTCGAAATCGACAAACCGGCACCGGCCGGCGTCGTCCATGAGGACATTGTGGAAACCAAAATCCGACGGCGACAGGCAGCGGTCCACCGGCGGCAGCGGCGCTTCGCATTCGTCCTGGGGAATGCTTGCGGCCAGGCGTTGCCAGGTCGGCAGTAGTTCGTCGCTCACGAACGCCTTTGCGGCCAAATCGACTGATGTCTGGCCCGCCAGTTCGGTGAGTCGCCCGACGCGGCGATCCACCGTCCGGACGTGATCCACCACACGAAAACATGCCTCGGAAGCGGCAGGCAGTTGCCCTGCCATGGCCGTGTCGCGTTGCTCGTTCAAGCGCGTGAGAAAATCCACGGCTTGCTGGACAGCCGCAAAATCAATGGCCGCTGCCTCGGGACGCCGCCCGGGAAGCCACTCTTGCAACAACACGCCAGCGGCTTCATCGTGGGCTAGCGGTTGTGCCACGCAGTCAATGCCGCAGTGCCTGGCAAATTGGAGAAACGACAGTTCCGCCCCGTACCGATTGCGTGGGTCGCGTTCCGAACGAAAGTAAGCCTTGAGCAATGCCGGCCCGCCCGCGGTATCGATGCGGAAAACACGATTGTTAGCGCCGCCAGTCAGCTGCTGGCCAGAGCGCGCGGCGCCCAGGCCGGCTTGCCGCGCCAGGCGATCCGCGACAGCGAAAAGGGCCGGCTCCATCATGGCGATTGCCTCTCCCGCGCCCCCAGCACAAATCGCGCGATCTCGTCCCACGAACCACAGCGCTGATACGGCCCCAGCGGCATCGAAGCTTGGGGGTCGAACAACACCCGCTCCACACCGGCCGGGAAAGCGGCATCAGTCAGGCACTCTGGCAAGTCGTCAATGAATAACACGCAGTTTTCAGAGGCGATGCGTTGCAGTTTGGCCAGCCTGCTGGTTTCCAGGAAAACTGCTTCCAGATTCAACCCCGTCGCTGAATTGAGAAAACCTTTGGCACTCAACCAGTTCAAAGCGGCTGCGTGGAGATCGTAGCGCTCACCCAACGCCGGATATTCTGTTTTGTGACTGATGATCCGACAAGCAATGCCAGATCCATGACAATGCCGAAGAAAATCTAAAACGCCCGCAAATGGCTCGGCATCCTCCAGACGTGGCCCGTAGACGATGCCCTGCAAAGCGGTCCACTCCGCTTCCTGACCATGGCTGCGCAAATAATCGCGCACCGCAGATTTCGACGCGGGCACGGCGGCGGGAATCAAGGAGCGTTCCACCGCCAGGCGGTGGAACAGTTCATGATAACAAACAATGGTATTGTCAAAATCGATGCCGATGGTGCCCATGTCGGATCCAAGCGGCTCGGGGCTATTTCTTCACGTCCGGCGGTGGCGGTGGAACGGGAACCGCAACCGGCGGTCGATCCGGCACTGCAATCCCCGGCGCCGTCATCGCTCCAATCGCACCACGTCCTCCTGTCCCCAGTGGCGGCAATCCACCCGGGAAATTGTGGATGTTTGGATTATTGGTGGCATTCTCCTTGCGCAGCTTGTCGGCACGGGTGTCACTGGTGACAAACACGACATTGCCCATGTTCACCGCGCCAAGCTCGGCCAGTTCCGTCATCAGCCGTAATGCCGTTTCCAGGGTCACGTCTTCCAACTGCAAATTGATCTTGGTCTTGGCTTTGGCCGCCTGACGTTCGTCCAAGAGCAGCGTGAAGCCCGTGTCGTCGGACAGCTTCTTGAGCGCGTCGGCCAGCGCTTGGCCCTTGATGTCCACGCTGACACGCTGCTTCATTTGCCGGATCTGGCCGATGTCCTCGGTTGTAATCACCACGCTGTCGCCCATGATCACAAACGTGAGATTGTGCTGATTGAGCGTGGTTTGCAACGCGGTGCGGACTTTACCGTTGTCGATTTTCAACAGTACGCCCACCTGGCCACCGCCGGGAGCGCCAGGCTGGCCAGGAAATCCGGGTGCGGGAATGCCACCAGGAAAGCCGCCAACGCCTCCGCCAAAGCCTGCAATGCCGCCAAACGCGCCAATGGGGATAAATCCGCCAAAATTGGCCACTTGTTGCACGGCGAAATAGTCAATGACAATCTTGAGTTTCGTTTTCTGGCTTAGATGGTCAAGCGCTTCATCGAGGCTTGCCCCGTTGAAATCGAGGGTGATTTTTTCATCCAGCGCCTTGCGAATGGCGGCCGGGTTGTTAGGCCCGCCCTTCTGCGCCTGCGCATGTGCATCCCCGGCAGAGAGTGCCAAAACCAAGGCGGCGGCGAACACAATCAACGCGCCGCGGCAAGAAGTGAATTGCATTCGTCAATCTCCTTGGGAAAGAAGGGTCATTCGCCGAGCTATCAGCTTACATGGTTCAACAGGGGCCTGCAAGATTCGCCTGGACGACGAGCGTGCGCGGCGATTCTCACCCAACAAAAACCCTGTTGTTGGGCCAAAGTCCATTTGAACTCGCGCCCGCTCAAAAGCGGTGACAAGTCACCGCACTCCAAAGGGCAATCTGAACCAAGGCGTTGCACTACGAATACGCTATCACTGGCGGCGGCGGAACGACCGTTTTAATGGGCGCGCTTTCCTTGCGCAACTTATCGGCGCGCTCGTCGCTGGTGACCACGATTACATTTTCGACGCTCACGCACGACAAATCCGCCATCTTGGCCAGCAGCCGGACCACTGTTTCCAGGGCCACGTCATCTAGCTGCGCGGTAATCTTGGTTTTGGCCTTGTCAGCCATTTGCGGTTCGACAAGCAAATTGACGCCCGTATCATCCGCCAGTTTTTTCAGCGCATCGCCTAGCGGCTGGTTCGTGATATCAACGCTAATGCGTTGTCGCAGTTGCCGCATTTGTGCCGCTTCTTCCGTGGCAATCACGACCGAGTCGCCAATAATCACGAAGGTCAAATCATACTCGCCCAGAAAACTCCGCAACCCGGCCCGCAACTTGGCGTTGTCAATTTTGAAGGTCACTGCCGGCAGAGCAAACTCAGCCGGCGCGACACCAGGGGGAAGCGGTACTTGTGGTTGAGCGAAATAAACCGCCTTCGGCCGCGTTTGGTCCACAACAATCTTGAGTTTCGTTTTTTGCCGCAGGTGCTCGATGATTTCGTCAAAGCTCTTGCCGACATAGTCAAGCGTGATGTTCTCCTCCAGGGCCTTGCGAATGGCGACCGGATTGTTGGGAACGTCCTTGGGCGCCTGCGCATGCGCTTCGCGGACGGTGGCAATCAATGTCAGGACAACGGCTGCAAAACACAATGCGCCGCGGAAAAACGTGAATGGCATTCGTCAATCTCCTCGAAAAAGGGAATGCAAAGCCCCAATCGCCTGATCACTGGCGTTCCACAAACACCAACTCCTGATACTCCTCATAATGATGAAAATCCGCCGCCGTCAGCGGAGCGCTCGTGGACAGTTCGGGCCGCTCCAGCGTCACCGAATAATCACTGCGACACAGAGCAAATCGCCAGCGGTCGCCTCCCTTGGGCCTGCCTCCGCTGGGTTGAAACACACTCCACGGAATGCGGCCTTCGACAGTCCACCCTTTATCCTTGTCGGTCCAGTTGTTGAGCGTGCCGCGCAGCTTGACGGCCGACTCGATCTTGATTTCCGTTCCCGCCGCAAACCGCTTGTAACCGCCGCCGCCGCGCGAAGGCAGGAACAACTGGAACGGCACATTGGCGGCGTTGATCCCAAACTCGTAGTAGCTCAGCTTGGTGTCATGCGGCTTGAAGAACAGCGCGAAGCTGTCGTTTTCCCAAACCGGCCCGTTGGCGTTTTGCACGTCCGCATAAAGATCGCCATCATCCATTTCGGCCGAGAAATAGAGGTATTCACGGTCCCATAAGAGCCGGGCCGTGGTGGCCGTCTTGGCCGCGCGTTTTTCCCAGGGAACCTGCAGCGTGATCGCCTCGGCATCGGTCCAGGAGCGTTCGTTGACGACACCGTCGATTTTGAGAGCGCCGGTGAGCCAACGGCATTCGACAACCTTGCTGTTGCCGGGCTTGGGCTGCTGAGGTTGGACCAGCTTGGGCGGCGGCTGATCCTGGTTGGCCAGGCCCAAAACCGCCACTGCGATAAACGCCAGCGTGCCTATTGCCTTTGCGGGTGTCACAATCCACCTCCTTGTAGAAACACCGGCCGTGAAATTGTGAGCAGATTGTACCCTAATCTCCTTAAAACTTGCAATCACAGCGATGATCCACGCAGCGGATCGTCACTGGGATTTCTTCACGCCATTACGTGGCCGCCGCAGTTTGTCAAGCGGACCCAATGCCAGGGTGGTGGCGTGGTCGAGCGGATAGCTCTTGAGAACGTCGCGGACTTTCTTGCGGTTCACTTCGCCAAATTTCTTCAACTCATCGTCCACCGTGTGGTATTCGTTCCAATAAACGTGCTGCATTCCAATGGCCATCATGCGGCCCATCGGCCGTTCGCTGGCCCGCACCACACGCGACAGCACCTTACTTTTGGCCTGTTGCAGTTCCTCCTCGGTGATGCCATCTGCCTGAAGTTCACCCAGGATGCCGTGAATGATGGCGAGGTTTTTTTGAGTCCGCTCCGGTTCGCAACTGAAGGAGATGTAAAAGGCCCCGGTATCGTGATACTCATGGAAACTGCAATCGGCGGAATCGGCAAAACCAGGATCGACCAAGGCCCAGTAGAGCCTGCTGCCGGAATCGTCGCCGAGAACAGTGGACAAGATGTCGGCGGCGTAACGCTGCGGCGACTTGACCGGCGGGCCAGGCGACATCAAGACGACGTGCTCCTGCGTCACCTTGTCTTTATTCATCACCTCGAAGGCCCCTGTCCCGGGCGCGGGCCGCAAATCGGGATGGCCTTCGCTGCCCTTGCTCCATTCGCCGCAGTGCTTCCTGGCCAGTTGCACAAAGTCGCCCCACTGGAAATTACCAGCCGCGGCCACCGCGATGTTGCCGGGAACATAGCGGCGCTGGAAATACTCATTCATTTGATCGCGCTTGAGTGCCGTGATGCTCGCGGGCGTGCCCAGGATGCTCTTGCCCAGCGGATGATCGGCGAAGTAAACGCGCTTGGCATGATCGTAAGCCGACCACATCGGCTGGTCCTCATACATGCCGATCTCTTCGATGATGACGTTTTTCTCCATCTGAAAATCGTCCTCGCGCAAGCTTGGCCGCAAAATGTCGGCGAGAATGTCAA
>DASRAT010000676.1:0-3291 GCA_035638015.1 Gemmataceae bacterium
GATGTGGGGCGTCAGCGTGTGCGTCGGCAAGTTCGTCGGCACCGGCGGCACAATCCAGTGCGTGGGCTGAATGTTGCACGGCGCCGTGAAGTGCGTCGCCTGGCCATGGTGAATCGCTTGCACCTCTTCACGCAAGGCGGAAACCTCGCGGGTCAAGTCGGTCAACATGACGTGGATTTCCTCGATGGTCCGTGCCTGCACGGCGCAGAGACGACGGAGTTTTTCGGCTTGCTGCTCGGCGGTGACGCAGCACTCTTCACAGCAACCCTCGCAGCCGCGATGCGGCTTGTTGACCGGGCAGGGGCGGTACCCGTCGCAATCGGCCTTGGCCTTGGCGGACACCTTTTTCGCCACGTAATAGAAATATTGGGCCGCTTCGTGGTGGCCCAGCATCGAGCAGATCGCGGCAACACGGTAGAGCTTTTGCACATGGGCTTCACAGTTGGCGCATTCCACCGGGCAGCACGGCATGGTGCAGGCACCAGTACAAACGCCCTGCGGACAGCATTCCGGCTTGATGCAACACTGCCCCTCAGGGCAACATGCCGCATTGGGACAGCACTGGCACTGCGACTTCTGCGGCTTGGCCAAGCCCACGACATACTGCCAAAACGTCTCGCTACGGCCCTGGGCCGGCAGCATGGTCAGGGTCATCACCGCGGTCACGGCCACGGTCAACCACTTGCGCGATTGCCTCTTCCATCCGAAGAAATTCATGAGTCTGGATCCTCCTTGACTGAAAACGCCGTCCGGGTGTCGGACGCGGCAGCGGGCTGATACGAAATCCGCGGGGCGCTGTAAAGAGCGATCCGAGTTCACCGTTCCGGCCATGCGATTTTGGGTAAATGCGCGAAGGTTCGGGAGAGAGATGATCTTTGGGGATGACCGAAAAACCGCAGCTGTGGTAGAATGCAAGGCGGTTTCAAGGATCGAAGCCGCCTTCGTGGTTCAAGGACGGACCCGTATGGACACTCCCCTGCTTTCCCTGTCGTTGTGCTCCAAACGCGATCTATTGCGCGCCCGCCAGATGGCTCGGCATGCGGTGAACATGCTGGGCTACGATGCGCGTCAGCAGATTTTGCTCACCGCCGCCGTGTTTGATTTGGTCTGCCAGGTGCACGCCCAAACCGACAATGCCACGCTGGACTTTGACATTATCAACGATCATTTCCACGTGGTGTGTACCCCTGGACGACCCGCGGCGCGGGGCGTGGGCAGCGCGGATGGGGAACCAGTCAAGCTTAACAAGCCGCTGCCTGCTGGCGCAACGGTCCCGCGTGCGGATGTGCCGTGGATGCTACAGAAACTGCTCGAAATGGCGCCGCTTGACGTTTTCGATGAGATGCGAAAGATCAATCAGGAATTGTTGCAAACGCTTCTGGACCAGGGCCGGCAACGAAATGTGCCGGCGAATCAGCCCAAGCCCAACGTTGCGTGATGATTTCGTAGGACGGCCTTCCCAGGCCGTCCCGGACGGCCTGGGAAGGCCGTCCTACGAAATCAACCCTCGGTCAGATATTATAATTCTCCGGCCCCTTAATTCTAAGCTGCGGCTTTTCCAGCAGCACTGCCGTGTACGGATCGACGCTGTGCGTCAGCCACACGTTGGAGCCGACCACGGCGTGGTGCCCGACGACAGTGTCGCCGCCGAGAATGGTGGCATTGGCGTAAACCACCACTTCATCCTGCAACGTCGGGTGCCGTTTCATGCCGCGGATGATGTTGCCTGCAGCATCACGGGGGAAGCTGACCGCTCCGAGCGTCACGCCCTGATACAGCTTGACGTGTTTGCCGATGTCACACGTTTCGCCGATGACCACGCCGGTGCCGTGATCGATAAAGAAACTCGGGCCAATACGGGCGCCGGGATGAATGTCGATGCCCGTCTTGGAGTGAGCATACTCCGTCATCATGCGTGGAATCAGCGGGATGCCCAACAACAACAACTCGTGGGCGATGCGGTAAATGGTGACGGCTTCCAAACCCGGATAGCAGAAAATGATCTCGTGGCAACTCTTGGCCGCGGGATCGCCGACGTAAGCTGCTTCCACGTCCATTTCGAGGACGCCGCGCAGCTCCGGCAATTGCTTGAGAAAGTCAATCGTCTTTTGCTGGGCCATGCGCTCGAAATCGATGCTGGCGTCCGGCGGGTCGCAATCGTGCCGCAACACGCGGGCGATTTGCGTGATCATCTTGTCGTGCAGGCCGTCGATCACGTCGCCGACGTGGTATTCAACGTTGCCGATGTGGAGGTTCTGGCGTCGCCAGAACCCTGGGTAAAGGATGTCCATCAAGTCGGTGAGGATCTCGACGATGGCCTCCCGGCTCGGCAACGGTTTGTGGCCGAGATGATTGATGTATTTGCATTCGGTGTAGGTGGCGACGACCGCCTCGGTGACTTCGGGCAGTCCTTCTTTCAGACGAATATCGGTTGCCATGGTGACCTCGTGCCCACTGCGTTTAAGGGAAACTCCTTGGCGATCCCGGGGAGGGAATGGCAACATCGCCAATCCCGACCGTCGCTACCCGGCGATCGCCGGACGACAGCCGCACCAGTCTCGCGGCACGCACATGTGCAATAAAAATCCCGTCATGGTCAACCTCACGGTTGGAAAAACCGGCAAAACCCCCACAATTGTAGACGTCGGCGGCGGGTGCGTCAATCAAGCCGCATTCATCTTCGGCGCACTAAGGCGGAAAATGCAGAAAAAACCGTTCGTTCGTCCGTTCGCTTGCAATCAATGTGCGACCGCTGGTATGCTAAAAGGCGATTCACACATCCTTGACATATGTTTGGGAGGGCGAGCGATGCGTTGGCGAATCGGATTGAGCTTGGCGGTGCTGCTTGGCGCGGTCGCCATCGGCATGGCCGCGGCGGAGCAGGCCGGCGAAGAAAGCCCCTCAGCCAAGGCCACCCGCAAGAAACTGCTTCAGAAGATCACCCTCGATGCCAAGGAAATCGGCTTCAAGGACTTCACTGACGACATCAAGCTCGAACTCGACAAACCGGTCAGCTTCAAGATCGACAATGTCTCGGGCATTTCCAATAACTCGAAAGTCAGCTACACCTGCAAGGACAAAACGCTGGAGCAAGTGCTGAACGAAATGGCCGACAAGTATGAGTTCGGCTGGTATGTCGTGTCCAATCCCAAGGACCGGCTCGACGGCTGGATCATGATCCGCAAGCACAAGGAAAAGGAACGCGGTTACGAGGCGGGGAAGGAGCCGAAGAAGCTGTGATGGGGAGCCCGGTTGTCGTAGCACAGGCGGCTCTGTCACGCGACACGAGGT
>DASRAT010000677.1:0-2813 GCA_035638015.1 Gemmataceae bacterium
GTCAACATCGGTCGTTGTCGTCACCACCAGCGGATCAATCATCGTGGGAATTGCGGACGGCGTCCCAAAGTGCCGCGTGAGCCGCTCTTGCGCCGCGCTCAGGTCATAGGCCCCTGTGTCCGCCTCCAGCACCGCAAGGGCATCCGCGACTGCAGGGGCTGCAAGTAGAATCACCTTATGCGGCATTGCCGCCCAAAGAGCCGGTCTGATCTGCGTTTCGGCAAGCCGCGCGAGCCAATCGGGCTCCGCGAGAATTGCCGCATGCGCAATGATCAGCGGCCCAGGTTGCTGGGCACGTATATCGGTGAGGGTACTCCAGCTGGAGATGGCGGTGACGCCGGCCGGCGCGGCCCGATCACGCGCCAGGAAATAGACTCGGCTGTAGCCGGCGCGGCCGGCCGCCACAACCGTCCGCCGCGCGAGACCAAGCCCAAGAACCCGTGGTTCGCCGCCGTCCGAAGATATCGGCGACGCGCCTTCATCAGGCAAAAGAACCATTATTGGTTGGCTCGGGGCCACGATGTGCGAACCCTGCTGCATTGGATTTGCGATATACCTCGGCCGGCACGGCGTTGATACTACACGTGGCGCGTCTATTGTTGCCGCGTTCGGTGCCGAAAAAAGGGGGAGCCGGGTCATTTCCGTTTCGTTCATCATCGCGGGTTTGTTTGGCCTTGCGCTTGTCGTCTACCTGATTGTGTACAGCGGCGCAGGCGAGGTGGCCAACGCCATGCTGGTCGTCGGCTGGTGGCTCGTGCCGATAACAGCTTACCACATCGTCCCAATGCTCTTCTCCGCCCTTTCGTGGCGACAGCTGTTGCCGTCTGCGACCCGTCCCGACGTTGTCAGCGTCACCTGGATTCGGTGGATCCGCGAATCGATCAATTCTCTGTTGCCGGTCGCCAATATCGGCGGTGACATCGCCAGCGCGCGGCTGGCGCACCTGCGTGGCGTTTCCGGCCCGCAGGCCGCGGCCAGCATGATTGTCGACACCACGGTAGGCGTGGTCACCCAGATGGCCTTTGTCATCGCCGGGGTTGCGCTGCTTGTGTTGCGGCCCACTGGCGATGCCGCATTTGAAGTGGTGGCCGGAGTGTTGATCGGCGTCGGCGCGCTTGTCGCCGCCGTCACGGCATTTGTCCTGCTTCAACACAAGAACATGTTTGCGCGATTTGCCAAACTGGCACGCAACATGCTGCCGGAGAAATGGCTGACACACTTCGCCGGGAGTGCGTCTGACGTCGACGACGCCGTTGTGTCGGCATATCGCACGGGCCCCGCCTTCTGGCGGGCGAACGTGTTGCGCCTGATCGGCTGGGCCGCAGGTGCGGGTGAAGTCTGGCTGGTGACCTGGTGTCTCGGACAGTCTCTTTCAGCGGCTGACGCATTTATCCTCGAAAGCTTGTCTTCCGGCGTCCGCGCGGCAGCTTTCATGGTGCCGGCGGCACTGGGCGTTCAGGAGGGTGGCCTTGTCCTGTTCGGCGCGTTGTTTGGTCTGCCGGCGGAGATCGGGCTGGTTATTTCTCTGTCGAAGCGAGTACGTGAGTTGCTTCTTGGTTTGCCCGGACTGTTTTTTTGGTATTGGATCGAGGGGCACTATTTGCTGCGGCGGAACGGGCGGGGCGGGGCGTAGGCACGCTCGCCATTGCATTCACTGGTGTATCAGGTTTCGTGGTCTCGTCGACGGCGGTCGCCGGCGAGTCAATGACGTTTGGCTGGCCGATCGCCTCACGCAGTTCCGCGCGTCGCGTCTGGTAGTAGCTCGAGCGCAAGAACGAATAGAAATCGATGGAAGCATCCTCGGCCATCTTCAGCTGACCAAGTCTGACCACCGTGTCCAAACTTGCGGTGGTGATTGCGATCCCGATCTGCGTTCCGGTCAGCAAGCCAACCGGATCGCCAAAGCGATCGACCACATCGCCGACCGCATCACGTGTCGTGGTGGGGCCAAAATAGGGCCGCACCATATACGGACCTTCGCCCACGCCCCAGACAAATAATGTCTGCCCAAAATCGCCGCTCTGCTGCGGAAGGCCCTCCAGACTCGCGAGATCGACAAGGCCGCCGATTCCAAATGTTGTATTCACGGCAAAACGTCCCGCCGTTTTGACGGCGGCGTCGAGACGGCCTTGCAGCACATTGTTCAAGAAGATTCGCGGCTCTTTCAAATTCGAATTGAAATCGTGCAGGCGATCATGCACGGGGCGCGGCACAACTTTTTGGACCGTCTCCGCAACCGGGCGCAGCATTTCCTGATTCATCGCTAGAACCTGGCGATTGGCTTGCTCGTTGGGATCCTGGAGCGGCAGCGACGCGTCCCTCGGGGTCGCGGCGCAGGCACCGACAATGACAGGCAATGCGATCGTGATCGCCCATCTGGCCCAGACTTGACCGCGACGCATCTACTTTCCCGCCCCTTTCAATTCCCCTGCAGGCCCGAGGCTTTGTCGAACGCCATCACGAGCGCGCCACGATGGTGTAGCGCGCCGATCGGGTCTAGTCCGACAAAATTAGCAGAGGCGGTACGGCATAAGTGTTACTTTTTTGTCACAGACCCCAGTTTTAGGCCATTTATTTGCTGCCGTCGGCCTTGTTCTGAGTCGCCAAAAGCGCCGGTTGGAAGAGCACGGCCGCTGCGAGCGTTGTCACGAGGCAAAGCGCCATGAGCTTGCCCATGCTTGAGGTACCCGGGTGATGCGAGAACCACAGGCTCCCGAAAGCGGTTGCGGTGGTACAGGCGCTGTAGATGACGGCCCGCGTCAGACTCGATTGCAAAAAGTTTCGCTCACCGGAACGCCAAGCCATGATGTAGT
>DASRAT010000678.1:0-8297 GCA_035638015.1 Gemmataceae bacterium
AAAGCGGCGACAAGTCGCCGCACTCCTAAGTTAGCGGGGATCGGCGATGCGGCCCATGAAGAGGATGGCGCCGGTTTCATTGTCGCGGATCACGAACAGGAAGGGGTGGTCGGCGCGGAAGGTGGGAGTGTGCACCAGCGAGATGGCCCGCTGGCCCATGACCACGGCCGTGGACGCGGCGGCCTCGGTGCCTTCTTCGTTGACCTCGACGAAGGCCTTGTGCACAACAGCGCTGATGTACAGGTCCTTGCTGCTGGTCATGCCGGAGAAATCGGCTTCGATCTGGTCAAACGCTTGTTTCATGCCGAGCTTTTTGAGGGTTTCCGCGAGCGAAAAAGCGGTGGTCATTTTGAACTTGGGCAGCGCCACATTCACTTCTTGTTCTTGCAAATTGTCGATCAGTTTTGCCAGAGACTCGGCGGTCAAAGATTTTTCGAGGGCGGCCAGGCCGTTGACGCTCTTGGGCAGCAGGATGGTCATGGAAAGCTTCTTGCCGGCGTAGGGCAGGTCCAGCATTTCGACATTGTCATTCGCGTAGTAGCCGTGATTGGCAGTTTTGTGCATTGTGGGGACGTTGACCTTGTTGCCGGCGCCCAGATGGAACGGGCGATCGGCCGTCCAATCTTTTTGGAATTTGAGATCCCAATCGCCCTTGAAGTAAATGGCGTTGGTAAGGACCAGGCGGGTGTTGATGTCCAGGACGCCGTCCTGGAGCAACTCTTTGATTTTGTCCTGTGTTTGCTGGGCAACCCAGGCGTTGATGGCTTTGCGGGCGCCTTCGGTGTCGCCGACGAAGTCAAGCTCGCTCAGGCCGGCGCCGTAGTTGCTCTTGGTGAGGCTGAGAAAATCGGGCAAGAAGCCGTAGTTCTTTTGGCCCCAGAGGGCGTTGGCGGTCTTGAACCGGTAACCCTGTTTCTTGGGATCGCCGTCCAGATTGGCTTGGAGGGCGGCCAGGGCGGCGTGCAGTTTTTCCTGGGCCAAGGTGAAGTGCATGGCCTTGGCCATTTCCTCGGCGGTCTTGCCTTTGGCGCCGCCGTAGGTCATTGCCAGGGCGGTGGAGATGCTATGGGGGGAATAAAAAAGATTGCCGTCTTGCTCTTGAAGGTGCTTGAAAAGGTCCAGCGCGAATTGGTTATTGCCGGTGACAGCGGTTTTAACGTCGGCTTGATTGGCGGTTTGCATGGGAAGGGAGGGATTTGTGGTCTGAGCGGAAGTGAGGGAGGTACAGCCAACGGCGGCCAGGGCACCGAGCGAAAGAAATTCGAGCAGCTTGGTCATGGAAACACCTTGTATTGGGAAGAGCAGAAGGCTCTTCTTGGTTGCAAGACATGAACGTAGTTAAGACGAAAGGGCGGCGAAAAAGATTGGCGAGAAATTGCGGGAAGTTTGTTCATGGTGCGTCTGCGCTTCGCTCCGCTCCGCTGGACACACCCTACGGCGGCTCCGTAGCATTGTGAGTAATCAGTTCTTCCAAGGAGCTTCACCCATGTCTCTCCCATGCCGGTTGTTTGTTGTCGTTGCCGTTGTGTGGTATGCGTTCGTGAACGCCGCTCCCGCGGCGGCCCAGGGCACGCCGCCTTACCTCGATCCGTCGCAGTCCATCGACAAGCGTGTCGATGATCTGATTGCGCGGATGACCATTGAGGAAAAGGCGTTGTCGCTTTACCACAATGCGAACGCTATCCCACGGCTGCAAATTCCACGGTGGGGTGGGTGGAATCAGTGTCTGCACGGCGTTTGGTCACAAAACAACACGACGCTATTCCCGGTATCCATTGCTTTGGCGGCGACCTGGGACCCCGATTTGGTGCATGCGGTGGCCGATGCGATTTCGGATGAAGCCCGTGCGCTATACAACATTGGCGCCCAGGGGACGCCGAAACGCGGCACACATGGGCTGGTCTATCGGGCCCCCGTCATTAATATCAGCCGCGACCCGCGCTGGGGCCGCATTCAGGAGTGCTATGGCGAAGATCCTTTCCTTTGCAGCCGCATCGCGGTGGCTTACGTCAAGGGCTTGCAGGGTGACCATCCGAAATACTTGAAAATCGCCAGCACGCTCAAACATTTCGCCATCAACAACCAGGAGACCGGTCGCTTCAGTTACATCGCCCAGGTGCCCGAGCGGATGATGCACGAATACTGGCTGCCGCATTTTAAGGCCGCGGTGGTCGAGGGCAAAACGACATCGCTCATGGCGGCCTACAACGGCATAAATGATGCAGCCTGTGCCGTCAACAAAACGCTGCTGACCGATATTCTCCGCGGGCAATGGGGCTTTGAGGGTTTCGTCGTTTCCGACCTGGGCGGCATTGGCAGGCTCATGACCGATCACAAGATCACCATGTCGGCTGAGGAAGCGGTGGCAAAGGCGCTGCTGGCGGGTTGCGATTATGATGACGAGCAATACCGTGACGCCATTCCCGGTGCGGTCAAGAAGGGCCTGGTGTCCGAGAAGGTAGTGGACAAGGCGCTGGCCCGCGTGTTCAAAGTCGCGTTTCGGCTCGGCGCCTTTGATCCCAAGGACATGGTGCCGTTTCACAAGATTTCCAAGGACGTGATTGAATCGGCCAAGCACCGGGCGCTGTCGCTCAAATCGGCGCATGAGTCCATGGTGCTGATGAAAAACGCGGATAACTTCCTGCCGCTGGACAAAACAAAACTAAAGAAGGTGGCGGTGATCGGTCCGGCGGCGGAGAAACCGACCTATGGCAACTACTTCGGCGTCACGTCGCGGAAGATCAATCCACTGACCGGGATCAAGAACGCACTCGGCAAAAACGTCGAAGTCCTTTACGCCCAGGGATGCGATTTCACGACCGGCAAGGGCGGCATGGCGGCGGCCGACATTCCCGCGGCGGTCAAGGCGGCCCAGGCTGCCGATGTGGCGTTTTTGTTCCTCGGCACTAACGGCGACATTGAAGCGGAAGGCCGCGACCGCAAGGACATCACCTTGCCGCTGCAGCAACAACAACTTTTGGAAGCCGTTGTCAAAGCCAACCCGAAAACGGTGGTGGTGCTGATGAGCGCCGGCCCCTTGGCGGTCCAATGGGCCAAGGACAATGCTCCGGCGATCATGCAAGCGTGGTATGCCGGCTCCGAGGGCGGCACTGCCATTGCCGATGTGCTGTTTGGCAACGTTAATCCCGGCGGGCGTTTGCCTTGGACGATGTACAAATCGCTCAAGGACATTCCGGCGCAGACCGAGTATGACGTGACCAAGGGTTACACTTACCTTTACTTTACGGGCGAGCCGGTGTACCCGTTCGGGCACGGTTTGAGTTACACCGAGTTTAGCTACAGCAATCTGGCCCTGAGCGCCAAATCGATGCCAGCCGATGGCAAAATTGAAATTAGCGTGACGGTTCGCAACACCGGTAGCCGTGAAGGCGATGAGGTGGCTCAGCTTTACGTGCATGAGGTGAAATCCAGCGTGAAGCGGCCGATCAAAGAGTTACGCGGGTTTCAACGCGTCAATCTGAAGTCGGGGGAAGAGAAGAAAGTGACGTTCCTGCTGCCGGCGGAGCAACTGGCGTTTTATGATGTGAACGTCAAGGGTTTCCGGGTGGAGCCGGGGATGTTTACCGTGATGGTGGGCGGATCGTCGGCGAACATTCGGGCGCAAGGGCAGGTGGAAGTAACGGGCGGAAAGAAATAGGAGTGGATGTAGGACGAGTGGCACTGCTTGACGGACGCCGTCCAGGTCTGACCTAAAAGCAAAGCCGAGCCTGGCGTCCGTCAAGCAGTGGCACGGTGGGCTATTTCCACATTTCTTCTTCGGCGAAGGGGTGCACTGGGCCGCTCGGTTTGGGTTTGGGCTGCGCCTTCAAAATCGCATCGGCCAGGAACAGATCGCTTTTGGTGGTGATCTTGATGTTGGACGCCGCCCCGTCGACAACATGGACAGGATGCCCCGCCGCCTCGACGAGCTGGGCGTCGTCGGTGATCTGCTTGCCGAGCTTGGCGCGGTTGGCGTAAGCCTCGGTCAGCCAGTCGCGGCGGAAAACCTGCGGCGTTTGGGCCAGCCACAGGCCCTGGCGCGGCATGGTTGCCTTGACCAGGTTTTGCGAATCGACTTGCTTGACGGTCTCGGTCACAGCCACTGCCAATAACGCGGCGCCCTTTTCGGCGGCCTTGGCGAACACGGCGTTAATCAAAGCGTCGGTGATGCAGGGACGGACCGCGTCGTGAATGGCAATGAAATCAGCCTCGGGCGGAACCAGCGCGAGGGCGTTGGCGACTGATTCGAAGCGTTCGCTGCCGCCGTCGGCGATGCGAATGTTCATAAACGCCAGGTTGGCAGTGTAACGGCGGCGGAACATCTCCTGATCGTCTTTGTTAATCACGATGACACACTGGACAACGTCATTGCGCGTGACGAAATGCTCGGCGGTGCGCAGCCAGACGGCCCGGCCGTCGAGGTTGGTGAAGGGCTTTTTTTCCTTGTCGCGGAAGCGTGACGATTGACCCGCGGCGGGCAGGATGACGGCGAACTTGGCCATAGCGTGAACCCCCGCAAAGGACGGATGAAGTTGAAAGGAAGCAACAGCCCAAAACAAGGGCCGTCGTGGCTTCCTTCGTCCTTTTCCTATCCTAGGCGCGCCCCGCCCATGCAGCCAGTTGGCGGCGGGCGGCTTCGGCGCGGGCCAGCCATTGGCGCAGGTTGTCTTCGCCATCGCGCAAAGCGGTGTCTAGCTCCGCCGTGCGCTGGTCGGCTTGTTGAGGGGCCTTGGCAAACAGTGCCAAACGCTGTTCAAACTTGGAAAAATCCAAAGCCTGCGGCGCGGCGGCAAGCGGGGCAGGCGCCATCCATTCTTGTTCACGTTCCTGAAGGCGGGTAACCGCTTCGCCCAGCGCTTGTTCGACGCGGGCCAGCACTTTTTCCCAGTCGGCAGGCAAGGTTCGAGGGGTTTGCATAATGTTCTTCTTCCTTGTGGAGTACTGTCATTGGCACCTCACATAACAAGTTCGCGGAAAATTGCAGCGTGAATTGCTGCGAAGCCTGGTAAATCGCGCGGCTTTGCTAAGCCGCAAGCGGCATTCCTTTGGAGTTGCTCTTGCTGACCACAATTAAAACGCTATAAGGCCACCCCGGTGTATCGGCAAAGGACGCCGGGTTTGTTGCCCAAGTGGCAGGGAGGCCGCTGTGAACGTCGCATGTTCAACCCTGTGTTTCGCGAGCTATCCGCTAGAGCGGGCGCTGCGCATGATCGGTGAGCTGGAATTCAGCAAACTGGATGTGGCCATCCACGAGGATGGGCCGCATTTGAAGCCGTCGGAAGTGGCCGAGGACGTGGCCCTGGCGGGCGTGCGCATCCGCATTGGCCCCAGCCTGACGCCGGGCGCCTTCAGCGTCAAAATCGCCGCCACGGAGCAGGCGGAATATGAGCGGCAACTGCGTGCCATCTGTAAACTGGCGCGGATGTCCACCGTCAGCATCATCACCATTCCAGCAGGCCCCTCGGGCAGCGGGCTGGACGCCGAGGTGAAACGGTTGACGCCGCTGGTCAAGTTGGCTCAGGCGGAAGGGATCGTACTGACCGTGGCCACGGAGATTGGCGCGCTCACCGAGCTGCCCGACACCGCGGTGGCATTATGCGAGCGCGTGCCGGGTCTGGGGCTGACCTTGGATCCCAGCCATTACATTGCTGGGCCGCACCAGGGGGGCTGTTACGATCATGTGTTTCCTTTCGTGCGCCACGTGCATTTGCGCGACACCGGCCGCGGCCAGGATCAGTTCCAGGTTCGTGTCGGCCAGGGCGTGATCGAATATGGCCGCATCATCGCGCAGCTGGCGCGGTTTCGCTATGACCATCTGCTGACGGTCGCCATTCTCGACATTCCGGATGCTCCATTTGTGATGGAGGCGGAGGTGCGGAAGCTGAAATATCTGTTGGAGAGTTTGATTTGACGCGGAAAGTGGCCTGTCAAAACACTAACCCGAAGCGCAAGCGAGGAAGCACGCATTTTCTCGCTCGCGCTTCGGGTTAGTGTTCGTTACAGGGAATTTACTTGGCTTTTTTCATGGTCACTACCTGAATCCGGGTACCCGCCTTGATGGCAAACGCAGCCGGCCGCTCCTTGGAATCGGGAGAGTTGGTGCAGATCGTCACGACATCCCCTTCGATTTTGTAGATGCCGGGTTCCACCTTGCCCTTGTCTGGGTCTTTTTCGTCGCTGTGCGTGCAATCGATGGTCTTCGGCTTTTTGGAGGGGTCCAGTTTCACTTTGAACGTGACCACCGGCATGCCCTTGGCCGAAATGGTCATCACGTCTTTCTTGAAGTTGACCGTGAAGAATTTGATGAAATCGTCGGGCGGGTCCTTCATGTCCGAATCCTTGATGGACGTGACCTGCCAGTTGCCCTGGAGCACGTCCAGGTCGGTCTTTTGGCCGCCGGCGGTGGACACGCCCGCGAAAGCTGTGGCGGCGACTGCCAACACCATGAATGATCGAAACATTGCCGAGCTCCTTTAAGACGATGAAGCAAGTATTTGGTTGGAAAGTTAAGTTCAGAGTTATTTCGTTTTCTTGAGCACAATCAGCTGGTGCTTCGACCCCTCTTTGGCGACAAACTCCGTGGGGCGGCCGCCTTCGAAGTCGTTGGTGACGATGGTGAGCTTTTCGCCTTCCAGCTTGTAAATGCCCTGCTCGGTTTTGCCTTTGTCGGGGCCGTCCACGTGTTCAAAATCAATCGCCTTGGGTTTCTTGGTTGAGTCCAATTTGACCTTGAACGTTTGCACGGTTGAGTCCTTGACGGTGAGCTTCATCTCATCGCCCTTGATGACGACTATCAAATCGGCCAGGGCTTCCTTGGGCGGTTCCTTGCCGTCGCCTGATTTGATGGACTCCACTTGCCACTTGCCCTGGAAGGCTGCCTGATCTTTTTTATCGTCGCCGGCGAGCGACAGGCCCGTCATGAGCAAGGCCGCGGACACAACTGCGATGGAGACTTTGAGCATGGGTTAACTCCTAAGCTAAAACCTGGGTGGTCAATTTACTCGTTATTTCTCGTTCCCAGGCTCTGCCTGGGAACGCACTGCACCCGAGGCTCTGCCTCGTCGCACTCTTGATGCCAGGCAGAGCCTGGCGGGCAGTGCGTTCCCAGGCGGAGCCTGGGAACGAGATTAACGATTCACTTCTTGACACGTTTCAGCACGGCCACCGAACAGCCGTTGGCCTTGGTGCTGGTAAATTCCGTCGGCCTCGCTCCGCCCTTGGTTTCGTTCATGCAAATCGTCAGCTTATCGCCGTCGAGGTTGTAGATGCCCAGCTCCGTCTTGCCGGTGTTGCCGCCCTTGGTGTAAACGAAATCGACGGCTTTGACCTTCGCCTTGGCGTCGAGCTTGAGCGTGATTTCCTCGCGGAACTGGCCCTTGTCGTGAATCGACATTTTGTTGGCCAGGATCGTCACCTCCACCGGTTCGGTTTCTTTTTCCAACAGCTTTTCACCGGATTCGGTCAGTTCGACAACCTTCCAAACGCCTTGCATGGCATCCAGGTCTTTTTTGGAGGCATCATCGCCCTGGGGGATGGCAACAAGGGCGGTCATCAACGACGTCAACGCGATCAAACACCGCACCATTTTTGCTCACCTCCAACGGGGACCTTCACAAGTGGGGATTAGCGTAACAGCGTCGCGAGCCAATGGCAACAAAAACCAAAAAATGGGCCAGCCAAAAAAGCGAATGCCTAACATAGGACGGCCTGGGAAGGCCGTCCCACGTTGCTAGCCAAGTGGTTGCTTTGGTTTCGGCCGGCGATACACTAACCACACAAAGCGTTTGGGTTGAACCACACACATCCATCAGAGGAGAGATGACCCATGCCATTCACCTTGCCGAATCTGCCCTACGCGGCCAATAGCCTGGAGCCGTACATTGACGCCACCACGATGGAAATCCATCACGGCCGGCATCACAAAGCGTATGTAGACAACCTCAACAAGGCCCTGGAAGGCCAGGCTGGGCTAGGGGATAAGCCGATCGACCAGCTGCTGCGCGACATCAAGTCTGTGCCCGAAAACATTCGCCAGGCCGTCATCAACAATGGCGGCGGGCATGCCAATCACACCATGTTCTGGGAGATCATGGCCGGCGGGGCCGGCGGCAAGCCGAGCGGCCCATTGGCCGACGAGATCACCAAGACTTTTGGCGACTTCGCCGCGTTTCAGGCCCAAATCAAGCAGGCGGGCATTACGCGCTTCGGCAGTGGCTGGGCCTGGCTGGTTTACGCAGGCGGCAAGCTGTCGATCCTCAGCACCGCGAACCAGGACAGCCCGTTGATGAATGGGCAAT
>DASRAT010000679.1:0-3131 GCA_035638015.1 Gemmataceae bacterium
TCGCCTGCGTGAAGCCGAGGAACAGTGCTGTGATGCCTGGGTGGTATGGAACCTGCCCGCGGCGGCGCCGTCGTACGCGAAGGCCTTGGTGGAGACGGTGGCCTTCTTGTCGACGGCCCGCCCCGCGCTGCCGCCTGTGGCGAGCGGCGTCGGTTATGTGCGGGTGTTGGAAAAACGCTTGAGCATGATCTTGATGGGCACGCCGCCCAAGCAAATGTCGGCCTTGAGCCTGCTTGCGGTGATGAGCATTGGTTTGCTGCTGCTGCCCTTGAGGCCGGTGGTAGGCCAGGAGGAACAACAACTGCCAGCGCCAATTGTGGAACTTGCGGCTGCGCCATCGATTCAACCCGCAGAGACTCCACCACGCCTGGTGCCGCAACAGGAAATGGCACCAATTTCTGCTCCGCCAGCGCAAACGCCGCCTGTGTTGCTTGCCGAGGCCAAGAAAGAAGCCAAGAAAAGCTTTCCGCCTGAACCCAAGGGTAAAGAATTCCGACCACCTCCGCCTGGCCCGGGTGGTCCCGGCGGACCGCCGCGTCCTGGTGATCGCGATCGCGGATTTGGCCCTGGCCCCGGCGGCCCGGGAGGCCCAGGGGGTCCGGGAGGCAAAGGCCCGCCGCCCAAAGGCGGCAAGGGACCCGGCGGCAAAGGCGGCAAGGGCGGCAAAGGCCCCGGTGGCCATCCCCCGCCAGACCTCTCCATGTGACGAGTGCGTAGGACGGACTTCCCAGGCCGTCCCACTTAGACAATAGCTTTGCTCGCCTACTCAGCGACCTACCGGTCGGCCGCTGTCACAATATCACTCCGAGTTTTCCAACAGGTATCGAATCGGGAGGGCATCCTACCATGAAGGCCATTTTCCGAGGGATAGCTGCGATGTTTCTGGGCGCGATCGGCCTGACGGTCGCGTGGACGGCGAGCGGTCGGGCCGCTCCGCCTGCAGACATTGCTGAGGTCCCTGATGTCGCCGTTGAGGCGCCGGTCTACAAGCTCAACTTGCCGGACACGCCGTATCGCTATGCGAACATCGATCTACCGGCACATTTCAAAACCTCGAACGCACGGGCGCTTGACAACACGCCGGCCAACAATCAGCTGACCGATGACGGCGCCACCCTCGGCCGCGTCATTTTCTACGACAAACGAGTCTCGTCAAGCAACACCACGGCCTGCGCATCGTGCCATCATCAGAAGAATGCCTTCACCGATCCCGAGCGCTTCAGCAAGGGCCACGAAGGCAAGCGTGTTGATCGGCATGCCATGGCGTTAGGCGACCTTCGTTATTACTCCCGCGGCCGGTTTTTCTGGGACGAACGGGCGCCGACACTTGAAGCCCAAGTGCTGATGCCAATGCAATCCAAGGTGGAAATGGGCGCGGATTTGAACAAGCTGGTGACGCTGATGTCCAAGGATGCCAAATACCCCGAGCTGTTCAGCAAGGCTTTTGGCACCAAGGAAGTCAACAAGGATCGCATTTCCAAGGCATTGGCCCAGTTCATCCGTTCGATGGTGTCCTACCAATCGAAATATGACGAAGGCCTGATCAAAGCCAACGGCGTGCGCAACAACTTCCCGAATTTCACCGCGCAGGAGAACGCTGGCAAAACGCTGTTCCTGCAGCGCTGCGCCAACTGCCACATGACTGGCGGCCAGTCGGCTCATTTCTTCATGAACCAGACGCTCAACAACGGTCTGGACAATGACACTCGCAAAACCGACGGCGGCGTGGGCGACATTACCCTGCGTGGCAACGACGTGGGCAAGTTCAAATCGCCGTCGCTACGCAACGTCGAGTTCACCGCTCCCTACATGCATGACGGACGCTTCGACACGCTGGAGAAGGTCATCGAGCATTACAGCAGCGGCGTCAAGCAGCACCCCAATCGCGACGGCCGTGTGCGGAACTTCAACTTCTCCGCGGCACAGAAGGCTTCGCTGGTTGCCTTCCTCAAAACCCTCAGCGACACCCACTTTATCACCGATCCGAAGTTCTCGGATCCCTTCCAGTGAGAACACTTAACCTTAGCTGCATTGGAGCATAAATCATGCGAAACAAAGGACTTTGGCTATTGTCAATATTGGCCGCTGCTGTCCTGGTTATAGGCGTCGCGGACGTGCAATCTGTTGATGGTCAACCGCCGGGCAAGAAAGGCCCACCGGGCAAAGACGGCAAAGGCCCCAAGGGCAAAGGCCCCAAGGGTGATCCATTTGGCCGCCTTTCCACCGATCAGATTGCTGATCACATCTTGTCGTTTGACAAGCAAAACACCGGCCGCGTGACCAAAGACGATCTGCCCGAGCGGATGCAAGATTTGGTGGCCCGCGGCGACCTCAACAAGGACGGCGCCCTCGACAAGGAAGAAATCAAGGCGCTGTCAATCTTGCTTGCTCAAGAGGCCGGGCCAGGCGGCCCGGGCGGCAAAGGCCCCAAAGGCAAGGGCGGCCCCAAAGGCAAAGGCCCCAAGGGCGGCTTCGATCCGGATGATCCGTTCAATCCCGGCAAAGGCGGAAAAGGTGGCAAGGGGAAGGGCGGCAAAAAAGGCGGCTTCGATCCAGACGATCCCTTTGATCCAGGCTTTTTTGGCAAGGGCGGCAAAGGCAAAGGGCCCGGCAAGGGCGATTTCGATCCAGACGATCCCTTTAATCCTGGCCCGTTCGGCAAAGGCGGCAAAGGTCCAGGCGGTAAAGGTGGCAAAGGTCCAGGCGGTCCCGGCAAGGGTGGCTTTGGACAGGGCGGGCCAGGCGGAGGCGGCGGCTTTGAAACACCCGGCCCAGCCATGAGCAGCAGATCCGACTACCTTTACTAATGGCCACGAATCAATTGTGAAAGCTTCGCCATGAGGGCCGGGACTCGCCGCACGCCGAACGCGGTGTTCCCGCCCTCTTTTTGTTTTCTCCGGTCGCTCACGCTCCCGGCTCGCCTTGGCAATCTTTCGCATTTTTTGCTGGCGTCCAGCGTCTACCTTGTTAGAGTAAAGCCTTCTTCCAACCCTTAACGGTCCTGATACTTGTGGAGGAGTCTCATGCAACACAGGAAATGGTTGTGCCTGGCCCTGGGCCTGAGCGCTTGCCTGGCGCTCAATACCCTCAGCGCCAACGCGGAACCGCCGGTCATGAAGGATGCCGTCACC
>DASRAT010000680.1:0-2378 GCA_035638015.1 Gemmataceae bacterium
CCGCCGCCGAACACGCCGGAATGCAGGTCTTGCTTGGGCCCCATGACCGTCAGCTGACAGGCCAGATTGCCACGCAAACCGTAGGTGATGGCAGGGCGATCCGGGCCAAGCATCTGCGTATCGGACAGCACAGCGGCAGTGGCGGCCAGGGCGCGTCGATTGCGCTGGAGAACCGGCGACAAATGGGTGCTGCCAACTTCTTCTTCACCCTCGAAAAGGCATTTGACATTCACCGGCAGGGTGCGCCCCGTGCTCAGGTAACACTCCAGCGCTTTGACATGCACGAACATTTGGCCCTTGTCGTCGGAAGCGCCACGGGCAAAAAGATCCTGGCCGCGAATGGTCGGCGTGAATGGCGGGCTGTGCCATTCGGAAAGGGGATCAGCCGGCTGCACGTCATAATGACCATAGATGAGCAGTGTCGGTCGATCAGGCCTCTTGCGCCAATCGGCGTAAACGATGGGATGTCCCGCGGTGGGTATTACCTGGACATTCTGCAGGCCAATGCTGCGGAGGTGAATCGCCAGCCAACTGGCGCAGCGGCCCACGTCGCCGGCATGGCGCGGTTGGGAGCTCACGCTGGGAAATCGCAAGAATTCTCGCAACTGGGCGACGAAACGCCCGCGCTGTTCTTGAGCATGGTTCAGCGCCTGGCGAAGTGCATCCACGGCTCAAGGCCTCCGCGCCACAGGTTACACAGGCGTTGGCCGGCCATTCCTGCTGCCCTGGGCGCGATTTTGCACCGACGCCGTCTGTCGCGTTGGAATCGGCGAAGTGCGATCCCACGGCAACACGCGGGCGTCAGGCCGCCGCTCGGCCAAGCCCATCGCCTGAGCGCTGGTCAGCCATTCTTCGGAGTATTCGGCGATTTCCAGCAGCAGTGCCTCGAACTGCGCCCGTGTCGTTTGCAGGATGTGCGGCTGCGCCAACCAGCGCAACACCTCGCGGCCCGCCAGGCCCATGCGCTGCCGCGGCGAGGTGACCAGCCGCTCGTTGAAGTAGCGGATCAAAACTTCTTCCACCACGTCCCAGGCGTTGTCCGCACCGAACAAACGTTTGATGTCGTCGGAATTGAGAATGCGGAATGACTCGTCGAGCAATTGCATAACCTCGACGCGCATGACATTCAGGTGGCCGAACGAAGTCCATTTCAAGTTGTTGCGCAAGTCGAGCCCGGCCCGGCGGACGACGGCGATGGCGCCAAAGCTGGGATCATAGGCCCGCTCGCGGATGACATCGGAAATGCGTTTATCGCGCCAGTAAAGGGTCACCTGATTGATGAAATGGCAGAACAGATTGTGGAAATCAGTATTGGCGCGAGCGCCCGTGGGCACCGGGCCGCCGCCGTAGCCAAGAACGCGTCGATAACCGGCGAGACGATCGCGCTGGGTGTAACGCAAAACTTCCCTGCGGTCGAATTGATAAAGCGCGAAAGCCCCTTGCCCGGCTGACAGCCGCACGGCGCCGGCGCGGAACAGCTCTTGCAGTTTGGTCATGACCCGGAAGACACCGATCTTCTCATGCTGGTAAATGTAATAAAGATCGCCGACCGCGAGCATTCGCTCGGAGGTGATGGTCTCATCGTAAGGCTCAACGCCCGGCGGCACGCGGGTCTTGCCGAACTGGTCCGCGGCCTCGGGGCCGATGCCGATCAACTCCGCCAAACCCTTGTCCGGCGGCGGCGGCGCCTTGCCGTCGGCATCGACGACGGACTGGAGCATGTCGTCGATCTGCTTGGTGAGCGCGTCGGCGAGTTGCGGATTCTGGATGAGGTCCGACGACAGCCGGCCCGTGACGGTCTCGCGCAAGGCGGCGATGCGGTCGTAGAGGCTTTGGTAGTCTTGTTCTTTCGCCATGACAGCGGTTCCTTATTACAACGGTGAGTTGCGTATATCCCGGAGCGGAGTTACGACTGTCGAACTTCGGTGGCAAGTTGCTTAATCCGGTTCAAATGGCCCTGCAACTCCCGCAGGGGGTTCAGTACGCGTGGCTGCCTCATGCCTTCCGGCAAGTCGAACTCGAAACTGATAGCTTGAATTAGCCGTCTGATAAGCTCGGCGAGGGTTTTGGCCGTGGGGATAACGGCTTCTGCGCCGCGGCGGCCGCCCTCATGGACCAAGCGGGGCGCGTCGTCAGATGTAAAATCCATTACCCAAGACAACAACTCCCCAACTAGCACTTCGCGTCCACTACCGTCGCGGAAAGACGCAACCTGTCTCTCCGCTGGTCCGACGAACACGGAGTTCATCGCCTCGTAGATTTCCTCGATGCATTCGGAAGCGACACTCAAAGCCCGCGAAAGAAGCACGAAACGAGTTCCAAGATCCTTGCCGAGCAACTTGTCGCGGAAACCTGTCCATCCAATCCAAATGGATTTG